>NZ_QJTG01000123.1:0-1013 GCF_003217275.1 Bacillus sp. 196mf | reverse complement strand
CTTAGCTCGCTCAATTGCTTTTAATCGTAAAGCTCTCCACTCTTTAGACTTATAGAACTTCATTAGCTTATCTTCTTTTATGAGTTGAATAAGATGTTCTTTATCCATTATTATTTCTCACCAACTTGTTTGTACTTAGCCATTTTAAAAATGTCTACAGAAACTCCAAAACAATTCGGACAAACCTTTACTTCACAATAATCTTTTTTATGAACTTTTAACTTTCGTTCATTTTTACAAAGTAAACATTTATAGATTACATGTCCATCCGTCTTTATATCATTCCTCATTGACTTCAATTGCTCCATTTCTTTCTGCACCAATCTAATATCACGTTCTCGGATTATATATAAGTCCTCTTTAGAAATTCATCATACCTAAATTTGTTTGCATGCCAATCATAAATATTTGTTAAATATTTCAAGAGTTATATAGTGATGTCGAAAATATAAGTGGGATTTATATATCTTGTACAGAACAAAATATAATCCCACATACAGAACCTACACAGCAACCAATAAGGAAGTCTAACCAGTTCATTACATCACCTCTTATTAACATATGTTCTATCTGTTCCAATCGCAAAATCAATTCCTATAAGTGTTTGCTTCTCCATTTTACACAGAATAAGCTCATTGGACAGGGAAGAAACCGATAATTCCTGTATAGAGGTTGCTCAATAGCGTTCTCTATATTCTCTTGAAAATATTCTCAACTTCTTCAGGCGTAAGAACCCCCTTATCGATTAGTGTCGCGAACAAATGTACCACAACGCTTGTAAGAGATCCGGATTTTTTTTCATCACCTGTATTAACCTTTTTGTTTTCTGATACATTTATACTTTGGTTCATGCCACACCCTCCTTATTCATTAGTTACGAATTCACACTTTCCTTGCCACCCAGATGAAGGTAGCATCATTTTAATTGTTCACCTTTCATTACCCCTCCTGTGATTTTGTAATCACCTACTTCTACCTCTTCTCCCTTTTCAATTAAGTGTTCCAGTCCCTTG
>NZ_QJTG01000122.1:0-1035 GCF_003217275.1 Bacillus sp. 196mf | reverse complement strand
CCAAAACCATATTTTTGTTATGGGCGATAATCGTAATAATAGTAAAGATAGCAGGGAGATTGGCCCGATCCCAATGGATCATATTTTAGGAAAGGTTTTGATGTAATGCACAGTGTATAGTCATATACACTGTGTTTTATATAGGATGCCAGTAAGAATTGTATGGAGACGAACGATAATTAGTAAGAAACCGCAAGTCTTTTTTATCAGATAACATTGAAACACTCGGAAGAAAATTTGGCGAATCCACCTGTTTTCGTGCAAACTATGGAGAATCAAACGTTTGTTTAAAACCAACAAGGTACACCTCGTTAAACCAATGCTTGTCATAGCAACTTTTTCTGCAAAGGGGATTTCCTTTGCAGACTTTAAGACTTCGCCAAATTTCGCTATATGTGCTTACAAAGACAAGGTGCCCCGCAAATCGTCGCTATATTCGCTGACTATATAATAGGAAGAAACTCGATTTGACCTTCAAACTATCCTCCCTCTTTCGTCCTACGATTCATATTTTTTCACCAAACGATAAAAAGTAGTTTTTGCAATACCTGCTTTCTTTCTCGCTTCAACAGCCGTGATTTCTCCTGTTTTCCAAATGTTATAAGCATGGATAAATTCTGGAGTAATGTCAGCTTTTGGTCTACCAAGATGTTTCCCTTGTTTTTTCGCTAACTCAATCCCTTCTTTTTGACGTGTTTTAATTTTTGTACGTTCTTCTTCCGCCAACCAAGAAAGGATTTGTAAAATAAGATCCGTAATTAGGTTCCCTAAATTATCTTGATATTTTGTTGTATCCAGTAAAGGCATATCGAGAATAACAATATGCGCATGTATATTTTGTGTAATTTCTTTCCATTCATTCAAAATAGCTTCCTTGTTCCTGCCAAAACGGTCTAAAGATTGTATATATAAAATATCTCCTTCACGCAACATCCTTTTAACAAGTTGATAATTTTGGCGATTGAAATCTTTTCCAGATTGCTTATCAATAAAAATATCTCTTTCATCAATTCCAATTTTTCGCATCGCTTCAAT
>NZ_QJTG01000121.1:0-1063 GCF_003217275.1 Bacillus sp. 196mf | reverse complement strand
GAAGAAGCATATGAGATTCACGAGATGCTTATAAAAGTGTCTCAGTTATTGCTCATCTTACAACAAGACCTCAAGATGACACCACTGGCAAAAGGACTAAGTTTACAACTCCAAAGTATACAGGAACAGTACAATCGGTTGTTTAGTAAGGGAGAAATACCTAAAAAAATTTTGAATAATCAGACAATAAAAGAGAGACGTCTCATGAGACGTCTCTCTTTTATTGTCCCAAAATATGGCGTATATCCGACAGTTCCATATTTGTAAACTTCGCAATATCTTCTATATCCATGCCATTTTTATGCATGCCCTGGATCAATTGAATTTTTCCTTCTTGAATGCCTACTTCTTTTCCTTTTTCAATTCCCTCTTGAAGCCCTTCTTCTCGCCCTTTTTTCTCTGCATACTTATATTTAGAGGCTTCATCGATAAGAGCCTTCTGTCTTGCTTCATACGACATACGGAACGCAGGGTCTTGACTCATCTTTTCCCACTTTTGCATCGCATCTTTTAAAATCGGATCTCGATTCATGGCGATCTCCTCCAGTGTATGCGTTAATTGTGAGTCCTCGTTTGCGGATAGTAACAGTAACCATCTCACAAAAGAATCTTCCCACGGATTTACTTGTTCTTCTTTCCATTGTGCCATTAATTTTGGGATTTCAATTACGTGTAATTCTAAATCGTCTAAGAGTAGCTTTTGTAACTTGATATCCCACAGTTTTCCTGTTGTATGGAATGTTTCGTATTCTGTGAAAACAGGAAAGTTTAAAATATTAATGGTGATGGTTTTTCTAAGTGCATCATAAGAGCCACCTTTTTGCATTTGAGAAGCATATAAGCGACTCCAATAATACAAACTGCGCTTTAAAAAATCATGTTGGTCATTGAGCTGGATTTCAATTGAAATTTGGGTATTATCGTCTAAAGTTGCTAATACATCTAGAATAGACAATTTGTCCTTTTCATATTCACGGTGTAAATGTGGATCTTCTATTTTCAGCGTTTGAATTGGTGAAGAGAGCGAAGACGCTAAAATCACGTTCAAAAATTGCATTAAAAT
>NZ_QJTG01000120.1:0-1086 GCF_003217275.1 Bacillus sp. 196mf | reverse complement strand
AGACAGATAAAATAAAACAAAACCACTCATGAAACTCTAGAGTCTCCCTTAGCAATATGAGGAGGAGTTAACATGAAGAAATTATTAAATGAATTACTTGTAACCCCAAAAAATTTAGATGCAGAGAAGGTTTTACGTCTTCCTTCGTATGATGTTGCGCAAGAAGTAAAACGGTTTTCAATTGAAGATCAAGTCATATTACTAAATACAATACCTGTATTAAAAAGCTCTAAAATTCTTCAATATATGAGTGCAGAAGAAAAATATAATATCTTAATTCACTTATCTGAAAATAAAGCCAAAAAGTTGCTAAATTTACAACCGATTGATGAATTAGTGGATTTACTTCTAGCGGTTCATCCGGAAAAACAGGCTAAATTAATGGCGTATCTAGATAAAATTACAAAACATAACGTGAAAAAATTGATGACTTTCAAACCTGAAACGGCGGGAAGTCTTGTAACAAGTGATTTTGTTGCAGTTAGAGGAAATTGGTCAGTAAAAATGACATTAAAGTACATTAGGGAAAATTCTAAAAATGTAGAATCAATATCTTATAGTTATGTTCTTGATAATCACGGTTATCTTAAGGGAATCGTTTCCATACATGAGTTATTACTAGCACCAGATGAAGAGATATTATCTACTATCATGATTCAAGAGGTAATTTCAGTACAAGCTGAAATTGATCAGCAAGAAGTTGTAAAAAAGCTACTCAATTATAATTTAGCAGCAATACCTGTCACAACAGCAAATAATAAAATGATTGGTATCATAACATTTGATGATGTAATGAATGTTATGGAAGCAGAAGCTACAGAAGATATTCAAAAGTTAGGCGGAAGTGAACCATTAAATCAATCTTACTTTGAAGCTAGCATTTGGAGCATTTTCTTAAAACGTCTACCATGGTTATTACTTCTTTTTGTTGCTGAGGCATATACAGGTACAGTATTAAAGTATTTTGAGGACGAAATTGAAACTGTAGTTGCCCTTGCTTTCTTTGTTCCATTATTAGTAGGTACTGGAGGGAATACAGGAACACAGGTTGTAGCAACAATTACTCGTGCAATTGGTATTGGAGAG
>NZ_QJTG01000119.1:0-1124 GCF_003217275.1 Bacillus sp. 196mf | reverse complement strand
ATCATAAAAGGATTAGCAACAGCAACTATTTTAAGTTCTTTTGCAGTCCCTACTGCATCGTTTGCAGCGGAAAAAGATAATTCTCCAGTGGAAGTTCAACAACAAGCAGAAACGAAACACACTGGTTGGAAAGTAATAAACGGAAAAAGGTTCTTCATTCAAAAAGATGGATCTGTGGCAAAGACTAAGGGGACGTTTCACCCAGAAGGTGGGGGTGTATATTTATTAGAGGATGATGGATCTTTATCTTTAAATGATTTAAAAGACGCAGATGGAAAAGATTTGCTAGATGTAAGTACCAAGAATGGATGGAAGGTACTTACTTATGATGGTGCGAAAAAGAAAGAGAAATTTTATTTGAAAGATGGAAGTTTTCAAATAGGTTTTCAAAAAATTGATGGAAAAACATATTACTTCCATCAAGATGGCGCATTGCATACAAAAGCTGGTCTTCAAGACATAAATGGAAAGACATATTTTTTTGAAGAAGATGGGACTATAGATCCATCCGAAAGATTACAAGAAAAGGATGGAAAAACATATTACTTCAATGGAGACGGATCTATTCGCAAAGATACAGGTGTTGTAAAGGCATGGTACAAAGGCTCAATTGTAATGTGGGGATATGCGGATGAAAATGGCGCATTTGATACCACATTATCAGGAATTCAAGAAATTAATGGAAAAAAATATTATTTTGGTAGCGATGGAATGAGTAGAATGACAAGTCAAGACACCGTCAGTGGTCCAGACGGCACAAAGCTCTATGTAAACGAAGACGCTTCATTATATAACGGGTGGAAAGAGGTCAATGGAAAGAAATATTATATCGAAGATGGAAAACCTCACATATGGACATTAAAACAAGACGGGAAACAGTACTATTTTAATGAAGATGGTTCTATGCATACAGGTTGGTTAACATGGAATAGCGACCAGACAAAATCTTACTTTAACGAAGATGGTGCCATGATTAAAAATGAAACAAAAGAGATTGATGGAAAAACGTATCAATTTGATCAAGATGGAATCGCACAAGTAGTGGAAAAATAAGGGGTATACTAAAAAGACGAATTCTATTTTTAGAATTCGTCTTTTCACCCATTACATCAGAAGCGATTGGA
>NZ_QJTG01000118.1:0-1135 GCF_003217275.1 Bacillus sp. 196mf | reverse complement strand
GAAGAAAATTGAAAAAATATTTAAATCAAAATAATAATGAAGATGTAATCTGTGTACAGTTAATAAATTATCTAGGAGGTGTAGAAGATCTTAACAATAGTTATTGTATGGATCAGCAAAGAATTTTCAGGAATTTTAAAGGAATCAATTTTACAAACACTATTCACGAGACTTTATCTTTAAATGGGGTAGTGAAAAAGATAAAGTTTACAGATATAAAAATCTTACCTATAAAAGTTTATCATTTTGGTTATATGGATTCTAGAGTTTTATACAAAAAGAAATCACAGCGTAATCTTGAAATATTGCAAAGAGAGGTATTAAAAGAGGATCATAGTCCTTGGGTAGAATATCACCTAGCTAGTGAATTATACAACATCAAAGAATACTACCTATCTTTTTATTATATAAATGTATCTATAAAAAAATTTTTAGAACAAGAAGAATTACCTCCTCCATTAATTTATCTTTTGAAATATTCAATATTATTTAACATTGGAGATTTGAATACAATATGTCTCGCAATAGATCATGCAATTAGCCTATACCCAGATTATGTAGATTTAATTTTTTTAAAAGGAAAAATCTTATTTAAAAATAAAGACTATACAAATGCTCTCCGTTCGTTTGAAAAATGCATTAAATTGAAAGGAGGTTCCAGTTCGATATATTTATCTTTGAAAGGAACAGGAAGTTTTATATCATGGTATTATAAAGGACGTTGTTTGGAACACATGAATAATATTCAAGGAGCTAAACTGGCCTATCAGACCTCGTTACTTGCATATCCTAACTATACTCCAGCAAAAGAGGCTCTTTCTAATATTAGACTTTATCATGTTTAGCTCAGTGAAAATTTTTTGAAATTTAAGTTCTATCTAATTGGACGTATTAACATTTACTGAACGCTAAGTTAATTGAATGTTATGGTTATTCTTGATTTAATAAGGGTCACACGACATTCCCATGTTTAGTGCAGAATGAAAGTACAAAATCGTTGCTCGACTCTGTACTTTCATTCTGCACTAAACATCCCGTTTGCGAACTGTTGGATAAGATTTCAATTAAAGGCAGTAACATTCTTGGTGACAAGGATTATGGCTCTCGAACAATTCGTGAATATATTACCAATCGA
>NZ_QJTG01000117.1:0-1158 GCF_003217275.1 Bacillus sp. 196mf | reverse complement strand
ATAAAATGGTAGTATTAAATAGCGATATTCAATTCGGAGAAGTTCAAAAATTACAGTTTATAAACTTTTCAAAACCAGAAGGAAACGAAGAGTCTTCTACTCATGTTAAGGTAAAGATACCACAAGGGACTTCGATAGGGTATATAGGTGAAGATTGTGCGATTCTTGCTGAAAATTATGGCATAGAGTTTACAAAGGTAGTAAAGAGTAATCAACAAGGTAGAGAAATAAGAACCATTATCGGTGAATTAGTTCCTGCGCAAAAAATAAAAGAAAAAATCGAGAAAGAAGAACAGCGCTTAAATGATAAATATAGTAAACAATTAGGTATAAAGGGTAACTTAATATCTTTTAGACAAGATGGTTTGTATTCTTCTAATACAATAGCAGTAGCAGAAAAATGGATGGACGATTTTATTAAAAGTATGCCACCAGCAATTATATTAAAAACTCTTGAAAAAATGGATCGATATGAATCATTCATTTTCCTCGATAAAACTATAGATACTGTAACAGAGAAAATATCAGGAATACAAGCGCTAGGACAGTACATGCCAGAAAAAAAACAGATATTTATAGATATGAGTATAGTTAATAACAACATTACAACTATAAACCATGAATTTTTACACGCATTCGATGATTTAATAGCTAATAGAGTTTCGACTAGCTCCCAATTCAAAGAATATTTCGATAATGAAAGCGCTCAAATTACAATTGAAAAACATGCAAAACCAGCACCACATGAACATTTTGCAATTGTTGGATCATATTTATTTTCACCGAATTTAGCTGAAAGAGAGCAAATTAGAAAAGAAGCTCCAGAAACATGTAAGTTTATTGAGGAATTAGTTAATAAGCATAGTAAATAAGGCTCTATGGAAAAATTTATCAGCCTCAAAATAGCTGAAGAATTTGTAATCCATTATTATGCAACTATAAATAAGTTTTTAATGTATTGAACACTAAAAAACAGGTGTCTGGTTCAGTCCGAGGCTCCTGTTTTTTCATGAATAAGATAAGAGAATCTGCGTTTTTTAGTATAAAATGATTTCGTGGAACTCTTGCTGTGTGTAGGGATTCGTGAACAATATATAGAGGATTCACTATGACCAAAATGACTGGTTAGTTTCGTACACAAGGCAGCCTTCGCCAAAG
>NZ_QJTG01000116.1:0-1186 GCF_003217275.1 Bacillus sp. 196mf | reverse complement strand
CATTAGCAGAAATAAAAAAAGAATGTCCTGAAAATTTAGAAGCCCTCTTACCTCATCAAATACAAAAAGGAGATATATTAACAGATAATCATGCACCTACAGAATGGTTAACAGACTCTATGATATTTTGGGAGGCAAACAACCGTAACTAGTACAAATATGTATTTGAACTATATAACAGTGAAAATAAAAATTCAAAACACAAAAGGTGACGTAATCGTCACCTTTTGTGTTTATATCATCATACCTCAATACATTTTTTAATGTTTAAATTTTATATACATAAAAAATCCCTACACCTATCAACTCTCTCATTCAGGCTAATTCGAACACTCTGAATGAGTATATCAATATGCGGCTCCCTGTATACTGAATTTTAACTTTTGAATGTTAATTAACAATTGGTTGATGTTCACACCTTCTATTTTAATCCCTTTAGAAAAATACACATTTTTCAAAATCAAAACCCTTTCTTCTAAATCAGATAGGGTTTCCAAAGTAACATTCGGATGATCTGTATTGTGTATATTTTCAAACCGTTTTTTTATATCTTCACAAGCTTTTTTTAGAATGATCATAATAGGTACGTAACAAGTTTTACATAGAACTTCTTTTGAAAATGGTGCTGTCCATATTTTAGTTCCGCAAAACACACAATTTTTCACATTCCCATCCTTCCCAAACTGTTTAGTAATAAATATTATGTTTATTACTAAACACAATACTATAAATTTCTATAAACTCTTTACTATGCAAAAATACTTACTATATTCTAACCATTTATTTCTATATGGTTTCATAATTTCACAAAATGTATCCTTCTTTAAATTTAATACCTCCATGAATTGAAAATCAAATATTGCTCTACGTCTCTATTTCAGCTACGTTATCTTAAGGTTATTTCTATATGCATTACAGTTGTTGATTTACCATAACCAGGATAGTACTATATTGGAAATTAAGTTCACCTTTTTAAAGTGCTACACCCATATCATGTGAAATTTGAACAGTTTCTTCTCCATGCTAATGGGGTTTGGTGATTTTTTCAATCTAATTATTTAATGAAAACTTCCATACCATCTTTTAAGGTCTTTTGTGGATTATAGATGATTTGATCCCCTTTTTTCACGCCAGAAACTTTTACCTCGTTATCTCTTTCAAATTCCACTGTAACAGCTTGTTCTTT
>NZ_QJTG01000115.1:0-1197 GCF_003217275.1 Bacillus sp. 196mf | reverse complement strand
GCTGCTAAGAAATTTAATTTACTAGCGGATACTGATGTATTTCACAACCTTCTTGCGAATGCTTCCGTTGCTTTATATTCTAAAACACAGAAATTTGAGCATAACGGTACTTTGATGAAAAATCCAATTGGTTATTTTACACGTACGTTCAAACAGATGGTCTATAACTACATCGATAGCTTTAGAGAGAGGCATATTCTTGAAAAACGTAAGGCAACTGTATGCACTGATGGTGGTATATTTTATAATTGGCTAGAAGAAGACCGTTCCACCGTATCCTCCACAAATCCAATAAGCAAGTCGCTTCGGTATATTTGATGAAATATCTGCTGAAGAAGCTGATGAGATGGGGTTATATTAAAGATATTTGTGGTGCTATAGTTTTGTATTACTTTCGTAGCGGTTAGGTAAATGATGCTCTTCATTTTTAACAATCATACAAAGACTAATTGTGATCATAGATATAGCCACCCTTCTCACCATCTGATAAAATAAGTTAATACAGAGAAGCCAAGTAGGCCCCTCTGTATTAACGATTCCTCTCACGAGCAAGATTTCATCAAGGATTTGTCTCTTTTACTCCTACAGCAAATGGATCTGTTCCTGTTGATAAAACTGTATCCACCACATTTACCAATCCATCAATAACAAATACCTTACCGTTTTGATTTCTACTAACCACATAAATTGTATTATGTATTTCATCAACAGTAACCCATGATAGGCCATCTTCATTTGGGCTGAGAATTGGTACCGATGTAACAAGCGCTGGCGTAGGGGGCGTAGTATCGAATACAAAAAGAGTTCTCGTGTCTATAACATATAGCATATGCGTGATAGAATTTGTTGCCATCGCTTCTATATTAGTTGCAAATGGAGAGTTAAGAGCAACTGACCCTAATGGTATAGCAGGAGGGAAAGAACCCATATTATACGCTGAAACAAATGGAAGTGGGGTAGAGATACCCTCAGTCCCTACATACAGTCGATTTAAAACGCGATCTGCCGCTGTAGCCGTTGGGGCTGGATTACTTGGTAAGTTTATTGGGATTGTTCCTACCACAGCATTTGTTCCAGAATCAATAATATATACATTTCGCATGAATGAGTTATCTGCAACATATACCTGATTAAGAGTCGGGTTCACAGAAATTCCATACTGAACATTTCCTACTTGGATAGAAGTGAGATACGTAC
>NZ_QJTG01000114.1:0-1257 GCF_003217275.1 Bacillus sp. 196mf | reverse complement strand
TTATTGAATTACTTCAAAATTTAAACCAGAATTTAATATTTGTCAACTCACTTTCAATTCCATTCTTAAAAAAATCTTCTTTTATGATTAAAATCTGCTTTACTGTTTATCAAATTTATATGGTTAAACTACTTAATCAAACTATACGCTACAAGTCTAAAATATGTACTTATACGGAATTATTATATACATTTTCTCACAACATTTTTCAAAGGATCATAACGCTATAAAACATATAATTTTAGCAATACAGTTACTTGACAAGAAAAAAATATATATTTATGCTTGCTACACGAAACAAATACATAAAATTTATATTGCTGAACCTGTTAGGTGAGGCTCCTATACAAACACAGGCTATTGCCCAAAAATGTCGAAAGACGCCAATGGGTAGAACAGGAATTGTCGGGTTAAGGCTCTTCTTAAGATAGCTAAGTGATGAATTGTCATTACTTTACGTTGTATAGTGCCAAAGCTCTACTAGGGGGAAAAGCCTTATTTAGTCATGCCATTTTAAATCCCCCTAGTATGTAACTAGGGGGATTTTTGCGTAAGAAAATAGGGTGTAAGCAATAAAATCTGCCTAAACAAAATCCTATTTAGTAATTGACGAGAACAAGATTTTATTCATTAGCAAATGTAATATTATGCTTTGTTTTAAATTAGGAGGATATTAAAATGAAAAAAATATTAAAACTCGATTATCTATTGCTCCTCCCTCTATTCATAACATGTACTTTAGGTATTATCATGATGTATAGTGCGAGTTCCATTGTAGCTGTCCAGCATTACGGTTATAAAAGTAGACACTTTGTTGATTCTCAATTAACAAAGCTACTTTTAGGAACAATAGGGTTCGTAGTTTGTGCTATACTCCCATATGAAATATGGAAAAAACGAATAGTCTCAATCTTTATTATGGTTGGGGGGATTTTTTTATTAATTATGGTTTTATGGAAAGGAAAAGTGGTAAATAATGCTCAATCATGGATCTTTGGAATACAGCTAGCTGAATTTCTTAAATTAGGAACAATCCTTGTAACAGCCCGTTTTTTTGCATTGCGACAAGAACAAGCTAAAAATAGCTGGAGTGGTAGCGGAAAACTTTTATTTTTTTAGCTACAATTTTTTTCTTATCTTTAAACAACCAAATTTAGGATCAGCACTTTTAATATTAGGTATAGGTTTTAGCATATTTCTTTGTTCAGGAATAAATATAAATCTACTAATCAAAAGAACTACCATCGGTTCTATTTT
>NZ_QJTG01000113.1:0-1288 GCF_003217275.1 Bacillus sp. 196mf | reverse complement strand
AAAAAATAAAACGATGAAAGGGGTATTTGTTTATGTTTTTGAGACAAAGTATAGAGGGGATGTACATCAATCCGTTTACTTTACCAGAGGTGGGAGCGGAAGTGAAGAAAAATAACGTAATCTTTGGAAAACCTGGGAAAGGTAGAAAGTTCTACTTAATGCAAGAGTTAAACCGATATGCAGAAGATTTGGTAGTTTCTAGCAAGGTGTATCAAGCTGTGGAACAGGCGACTGTTTGGAAAGACACGGTGGTAGATCTTTTAGCAAGTACGATACTGTATCTGCGTATGTTTCCGAAAGAAAAGGGATTTTTAGCTGATTTGCAAATGTTCTTTATACAAATGGAAAAGAATCCCTATATATGCTCTCATATTATGGACGTATTACATGAGAGTCATCCATTTTACCGAGTTATGAAGCGGTTTGATGGGCAGATTCCTGAGGAAGCAATGCATCTTACTCTACAGATTGTAGATGAACATGTACAAGAGCAGAAAATATGAAAATGAAAGCACTTAGGGGTATGGGACAACAGAAGTATACGGAGTTGATGTATGACAATGTTATGCGGCAAGGTGAGGTATATGTGATAGATCCCGAGGGTACATTCGCAGAAGGATGGAAAAGGTTGCAAGAAATACTTGCACAAAAGAAGAAACCGAATCTATCGTAATTACGCTAAGGAGTCTATGGTGAAAGAAAAGAGGAAAGTACATGAACCTGTTATTTGTGAAGATTTATCGTGAGCTTGCGAGCAGGAAATGTTTGCAAAAAACGGGTGTAGCAACTGTAGCATAGCGCAAGGCGGTAGGACAGAGAATGGGAGGTTACGAAACTGAAGATAACCAAAAGGGCTTTATTCATACTCGTATCAGTTTCTCTGTTAGGAGCTTGTAGTGAGCTAAAGGACAATCGTGTAACAAAATACCAGTAGACACCAATAAAAAGTGTCAAAAAGAATGAATCCGTACACTTGCCAGTCAATATTTTTGAAAATGACAACTATAAAATTGAAGGGCAAAAAGTTACATTCACTCGTAGTATTACGAATGTTGAAATAAAAGATTTTGATCAATCATCTGAACTTGATTTTCGGGATCGTTATAACGATTATGTAAGTAAAAAAAGTTTAAACCTCAAAAATGATTTTAAACTACTAATCATTAACATGAAACATGAAATAAATGAAAAAGCGTAACTACTCAGCCACCTTTTGGTGTCTTTTTTTAATTTTACTAGTTTCATATGCCTCCCATTTGTAAATACTGAGTATATCAAACAGGGGGGT
>NZ_QJTG01000112.1:0-1290 GCF_003217275.1 Bacillus sp. 196mf | reverse complement strand
ATTTATTTCTTCTTGAATTAACTCCTCTTGCCTTTCTTTGCTAATTTTAGCCATTTTGACCCCTCCCCCCATTGTGCGCGAAATAGCAAAATATATTTTTTCCCATCTCCTCCTCCCGTTGCATGGTCCTCCTACTAAAAGCCGAATCCTTGAATGGGGGGGAGTTTTAAGCTTCAATCACAAGTTGTAATTTAAATTTCTTAAGTATATCCTTGTATGAATGCTTACCTTTAATTGAGCGCACCGTATGCTTTGTTACATTGTACTTTTTAGCTATTTTATAAATTGGCAATTGATTAATCCAACAGTCACTATAGATTGCTATTACTGTTTCTTTATTCAACCTCTTTATTAGACCGGTTCTTAATGCGTGTTTCATGTTCTCATCGTTTGTGCACCACTCTAAATTATCAACATGATTATTCAACTTGTTCCCATCTTTATGATTGATACATGGTTTGTTACCTTTATTTTCAATGAATGCATATGCAACTCATCTATGAATCTTTTGATTTACCTTCTTACCATGATGATATAAAGTGACTCTATAGTATTTATTATCATGAAGTTGTTGCTTCAAAACTTTACCGCTTAAAGCATTTCGAACTCTTCCATAAGTAGATATCTCATATCCAAATCCTTTTATTTGTTTCCACTTCTCCACATAGCCCACTCCCTAAGAAACCAATTCAAAGTAAGCTTCAATAAAATCCAAAATAAAAAAGACTTCTTCACTAGAAATCTTTAGAATGTCTGTCATAAATATTAAATTCTCTTCTTGCAATCTTTCTCTAACATCAGTAAATGTAAGTCGTTTGCACTTCCTTGTGTTCACACAGTCTCTTATTTGGCAGTAACGCCAGTAAGAATACTTTCGGAACTGATTAAGCATGTCGCGTTCATATGACGTACGCTCGTCCTTCTCAGCGTATTGAATCATTAAGTCAGTATCAAATGTCCAACTACCATCAACTATAATCATCGCTACCAGCGCTCCTCATTGACGAACTTAGATTCACTATTACGTATCATCTTATCCTTACCATCAGCAATGTTATGGTGACGTACACAAATGTATTCAAGATTATCTAATTCTAACGCAAGATGCGGATGAGTTTTAACCGGTTTGATATGGTTCACATCCATCTTCGTCTTACGCCTACGTTTATCAAGTGTATCCCGCGTTGTTACCTTTCCTTCCTGTTTGCAATGCTCACATTCATTCTTAGCTCGCTCAATTGCTTTTAATCGTAAAGCTCTCCACTCTTTAGACTTATAGAACTTCATTAG
>NZ_QJTG01000111.1:0-1314 GCF_003217275.1 Bacillus sp. 196mf | reverse complement strand
GATGGCAAAAAGGTGTTCAAGGTAAAGGCGAAAGTCGTTCGAAAACAGAGTAATGCTGGGGATGGACAGAACGATGGTGGTGCGAAAAATGAAAAAGAAAATAATTTAGTAGATAAGTCGGAAAAATTAAAGAAAAAATCAAATGAAAAATTAAAGAAATACGGTGCACAATCCAATTTTGTGGAGTTCGATTTTAATGACACTTATGTGAAAGATATCGGTGTGGAGAAGGCTCTAAACGATGTGATGAAAAAGTTTCCGAAAAGCATTTTAAAAGAGTGTTTTACAGATTTGGATGGTGTGGTATTTATTGATAGAGAGATTGCAGCGAGTAATCCGCTAGGGGCTTATGATAATAAAAAAAATAAAATCTATATACGTGTAAATCATGATGCATTTTTAAATAATGAGCTCGAGAATGTTAATGTATCTGCGGTACTTGCACATGAAATAGGACATAGAATTGATGAGGATGTACTCAATAGTGCTTCAAGAACACCTAAATTTATAAAAATTTATAATGAAGAAATGAAAGCACTCTCTAGTGTGACTAAAACTACCTATGGAGAAAAGAATCCGGAAGAATTTTTTGCAGAAGTAGTTCAATGTATGTTTTCCACAAATTCTAAACAACAAGAGGGAGTGCGTGCTCATACCCCTCAGGCGGTTAAATTTATTGAAGAAAAACTTAAAGAACTTAAAGAGAAATAGTAATTTCTAAGTTTTTCTCAACATATAGGTATATATCCTTAATGTTAAGAAAACACTTTTGGAGAACTTAAGATAGCTCCAAAACCTATTTGTATGTTTATTAGATAAGGATGGTACACAACTAAACTCCTGTTCTTTCATACATCTACCTAACGTAGTGTTCCGTAAATGCTGATAAGTCCAATATCAAGCTGAATGTTTTCAACTCCTTTAATTGTAAACGAGCTTTATTCGCTGAAGATATGATATAGAAGGAACTCTTGTAAAAGAGTTCCTCTTGATAAGAGAAAGTATCAGATGTCTGATACTTATAGTGTGAACATAAGGGATTTTTTTATACACGAAATGTAACAAAGCAGCTAGCGAGCGCTAACTGCTCAGTAGTAGAAGGGGTACCGCCAGCATTTTGAAAAAAACCACGCTAAGGATTTTTTCTATAAAAAAAGCCGTTATATTAAGAATAAAACGGCTCTTAAAAAAAGGCGTAAGGGTAGATATAATCATGAAACATTTTACGAAAATGGTTCAAATGGAGGACCAAAGACACATATTTCTTTTTTCTTATATACTTAAAGCAGATATAAAAAATGAGAAGAAGGGTAA
>NZ_QJTG01000110.1:0-1319 GCF_003217275.1 Bacillus sp. 196mf | reverse complement strand
TCATATCGAATTAAAGATCATTTTAGTAAAGAAAATGATTAAATTTGTACATACTTAAACAAGTGAAAATGTACATGATCATCTTGACATTTACAATTTTATTATGACTGTTTTGATATGACCTAGAAAAATCAATGATTCCTACTTCTTGATCTTCAGCATTGAGCATATTTTTGATTTCATCTATGGATAAATTTACATACTGCGTTTCTTTATTCTCTAATTTCATTTTTTTAATTTGTTCATTCAACTCATTTAATTCTACAAACCTATGCTTTTCTTCTTGTAGTGAGTTACCTAAAGAATTCACTTTACCTTTTAACTGTGTTTTCTCTCTAATCTCGATTTCTATTGATTTTATTTTATGTTGAAGTTCTTCTAATTGCTTCGTTATCTCATCAATATTCGTATAGCCTAGGTCTAAGTAACTTTGATAACTTTGTTTTTGTCGCTTATTATGAAAAATTTGGCTTTCTTTCACTTCTTTTAGTTGAGTAATATTTTCAAACACTTCTTTAAACGTGCTTTTCATTCCTAGATCCTTAAGATACAAATAAACTTTTTTTTGATCAATAGTAGTTAAGTCACCTCGACGTTCCTTTAGCTGATTATTAATAATTAATTTTTGTGCTTCTAAATTTTCAATCCTTTTATTCACTGTTTTTTTTATTTGAGTATAGTTTTCAAATGTATATAGTACATTTTTCAAACCTAAAATTTCTGCTAATGAATTGAACCTATCCTTAGGATTATCTTTTACAACAAAATCTGTTACTTGATCTTGAGATAACAGGTGTGAATGTGTAATAAGACTACCGAAAATTTCATTATCCTCTTTATTAGTTCTAAAATAATTATTTCTTAAGAATTCATCTATACCTGATTGACTATTAATTATGGTTCCATCTTCTTGTGTAAGTTTGACTTTCATATTACTTAATTTTTCATTGCGATAATTAAAACTTCTTTCTAATTTATAGCCACTAAAAAAAATCTGTACTTTACATTCTTTATCTCTGCCATAATTATTAAAAGTAAGAACATCCCTTGGTTTAAACTCACGTTTATTGAACCTATTCAACCTTCCTGTCATACACCACTCTATTGCATCAAAAAAAGAACTTTTTCCAAAACCATTATTCCCAAAAATAATTGTTATTCTTTTATTCAAATCAAAAATATGCTCACCTGTATAATTTTTAAAGTTTTTAATGACTAACTTATTTAGTAACTACTCAGCTTAGTTAGGAAACAAGGCATGCCAAATACATGTTTCCGATTTGAAAACATGATAAAGAAAAGACTCCAATCAGAGAATG
>NZ_QJTG01000109.1:0-1285 GCF_003217275.1 Bacillus sp. 196mf | reverse complement strand
CGAGTACGCCCCCTATTCTTCTCATACCGTTACTTTGCATTGTTCTAATTCAGCTAATAGTTGTTTCGCCCCTTCTGGGCTCAACGTCAGCTTTCCATCCGCTAGTTTGATATTCTGGGAAGAAATCTCCCCTGTGATGGGACAAGTACCATACGATTTATATTTCTGTAGAACAATCGTTTCGCCTTCTACAAATATTTCTAGTGGGTCTTTTTCGTGAATGTTGAGTGTACGGCTCGTTTCCTTCGGTATCACAACTCGACCAAGCTCATCGATTTTTCGTACAATACCTGTTGATTTCATAAAAATGTCCTCCTTTTTCACACATAGAATACCTCACATCTCATGTTACCTTTTCATTTTTTAAAACTACATATACTATAAAAAAAGTTGATTTCAATCTGTAAAAATAGCGAGGTTTCCCCATGTCTACATCTGATGTTATCCACTTACAAAAACAAATTGAGGAAAAACAGAAACAACTGCGACAGTTGGTAAAAGTACACCTATATACAGACCCCATTGTTCTTGTATGTAGCCAAGAATTAGATCAATTCGTGTATGTTTCTATGCATGACTATTCTCCTCGAATAGTCAAATGTATAATGAGATTCCAATTCATCAATAGAATTGGAATCTCATTATACATTTGTCCTCTATATTTTACCATAACTGGACTCTATGTGGACTAAATAAACCAACTTCTGCATAAAAACATGCCTCTTGGTATATATTAGGGGTTCTTTCCAAAGTTAGTTGAAAAGCCCCCCTTTCTCATATTCAAGTAATAAAATTTTATTTTTAACAAATCGAACAGACACCGGCCATACATAGTGCGTTTCACTAACTTTAATTTATTAATTTTCCCTTCAGCTAGACCATTATCATATTCATAAGCGATACCATTTTTCACAGCTGTTAAGTCTCTTTCTATTCCTTTGATAAAGCTGTTGAGTGGTTGAATATGCAACACAGTTGCTTTTTCAATCCAGACTTGCAATGCATCACTTCTTTTTTGTTTCAGGATGTCCCTAAAGTCATTCACCAAGTTTATGACAGATTCGATGTCTGGATGCAATTTGTAAATTTCTTTTATTTGTTCTTCAGATAATTTGATTTTTGTCTTCTTCGAATAGAACAAAAGGGCGATAACCCTTTTTCGTTTCACAAATTCAAACTCCGTATCATGTAACAATTGAGGTTCTTCAAATAAAGATTTTTTCAGTTTGGAAATATAATTGCTCACAGTAGAGGCAGAGCCTTTGTAGCCTTTCTCGCGAAGAAT
>NZ_QJTG01000108.1:0-1348 GCF_003217275.1 Bacillus sp. 196mf | reverse complement strand
GATTTAGATACGTAAAATAAATGAATTTATTTTACAAAATTGGGATATCATAAAATTTCTTCTATGCAATTTTAAATATATCATATATTTCTGATGTTAGACTAAAAAGTAGAATACCCTAGTTTTACTAATATGGTACAGAATGAAATGAACGTATTTGAAGACATTTGAAAGATACAACTGTTTCTTGGAGAACTGAGGAAACATACATCAAGATTAAAGAAAAAATGTTTTATATCGTGCAATCACATTTGATAAAAGTCAAACCTATCCCATTGCTATCAGCGGGTTGAAGAAAGAGAAAAAATGTAGTTAGATATTCAAATCAGGCAGATAAAATATCTACATAACATCGTAGAGCAAGAACATTGTTTTATTAAAAAACGTATACGACCTTCAATCTTTTCGTACATCTACATGTATTCTTGCTGGAGTAGAAGTCATCCATATGATAAAAAAGAACAGATTGATTTAAGAGAATCAGTCTGTTCAAAATCAAAAACAATTCATCAAATATTTGAATTAATCGCGTAAATAACGATTCCATTGGAAATCGTTATTGCTTTTTTTGATATACCTTTTATTTATATCAGAAATGTTTAAATTATAAAAATGGAAATAATGATTGGTATTCAGGAATTAACCTGAGGTCTTGCGCAACGGTAGTGTGCTCTATAAATCTAGATTCGAGTTCTTCTAATGAGTTACCATAACGAGATTTAAGATGAGACCAATTAGCAGAAAGTGTAGGAGCGATTTGTAATTTTCTTTTTTTCATGGCATCAGTCCATGGGCTAAGATAAAATTTCAAAATAAAAGCGTTATAAGGACACTGAATATACTCATGTGCAGAAAAATGCCTTCCTGGCCCATATTTCCCGCTTTCAAATTTATGAATAAACCTCCAATCTCCCCAGATATGTGGATTTTGAGGTATATTTCCATGATAACGTTGATATATTAAAGGGGACATATAAGATGGATCTGGATAATAATTATAGGATGGATCTATCATTAAAATTGTTCGAATCGCATACATCTGCTTTCCAAAATTATTAAGTGTATTAAAAAACTCAACTTTATTCTTACAACAAAGAAATTCAGTACTATTTAGTGTCATTTTCCATCCTCTAACAGTTTTTTCAACATCCATGACTTCCTCATCCACTAATACAGTGTCAAATTCTCGGACATTAGAATCGTATATTTCCCAATGTGGCGCAAATTTTCTACAAATTTCAACAGACAGATCGGTGGAACCCCTATTAATTAAAATCCCATAATCGAATAATTTTGTATGATGTAATAGCCACCATGGAAGTAAGTATTCTTCATTATAAAAGTGTGT
>NZ_QJTG01000107.1:0-1370 GCF_003217275.1 Bacillus sp. 196mf | reverse complement strand
TGCAAAGCAATTCTTTAAGAAAGCTTTGCAGTCTTTTCATGCCTCAAAACCTCGTACAATCACAATTGATATTACGTCAATAAAATAGACACAGATAATTTCAATTATGCAGCCTTTAATTTGTACATACGTTTTCTTTGTGCTGACGATAAATAGTCATTCGCTGAATGAATTCTTTTACGATTATAGAAAATTTCAATGTATTCCCAAATATCTTGCTGTGCTTGAGCACGTGTTGCGTATTGTTGGTGATAAATAAGCTCTTTTTTTAAGACACCAGGAATGATTCGATACAAGCGTTATCATAACAGTTCCCTTTTCTACTCATGCTACAGTTTATTCCATACTGTTGTAATTGCTTTTGATAATCGTTGGAGGCATATTGACTTCCTCGATCAGAATGATGCAGCAAGATGGGACCTTCCGGTCTTTGACGAACATAAGCCTGTTGTAAAGCTTCCAGCACTAATTCTTTTGTTATTGTACGATCAGCATGCCAACCTACAATTTTTCTAAAATACAAGTCCATCAGACTTGCTAAATACAACCATCCTTCTTTCGTCGATACATAGGTAATATCGGCTACCCAAACTTGATTTGGCTTTTTACTTTGAATTGACGATTCAACACATTGTCCTGTATCGGATAAGAATGTTTGGAATTTGTAGTAGCTTTATATTTTTTTACAGTTCTTGACTATAACCCCTGCTCTTTCATGATTCTGGCCACTGTTTTTTGTGAAATTCGCTTTCCTTTTTGACGTAAGACAGACATTACTTTCGGACTTCCATATAAACAACGCGATTCTAGAAAAATGCGGTGGATTTCTTTGGTTATTTGTTCTCTCTGTATTTGCCTGGGGCTTTTGGTGTGATGTTTCCATTTGGAATATCCGCTTCGGGATACATGTAGAACTTGGCACATCTTCTCCACTCGGTATGTGAAGCGGTGTCGATGGATAAATTTAAATTTTACCGATGGTCTTTCGCGAAGAAGTGCATCGCCTTTTTTAAGATTGCATTTTCTTCCTCTAAATCTCGAATACGTCGCTCCATTTCATTTGTTTTTTTGTCCTCTGAACGGAACGTTCGTTGCTGTATCATCTTGGACTCTTGTTTATATTCTTTACCCAACCATGCAGGGTATTCAATGAAATTCCTAATTCTCGGGCAACTTGAGCTACAGCTTTACCCGTTTGGAAAACATGCTTTACGCTTTGACGTTTAAATTCTTCTTCATATTGTTTTATTTTACCCATGTAGACACCTCGTTCGGTTTATTTTTATTATACGTGGCGTGCACTTCATATCCCTTTTGTATAAGTGAATGTACAACATATTTACCTATCCAGCCACTACCACCTGTTACAA
>NZ_QJTG01000106.1:0-1371 GCF_003217275.1 Bacillus sp. 196mf | reverse complement strand
CATATTATATGGTTAAGTCCTCGATCTATTAGTATTCGTCAGCTCCACATGTCACCATGCTTCCACCTCGAACCTATCAACCTGATCATCTTTCAGGGATCTTACTAGCTTACGCTATGGGAAATCTCATCTTGAGGGGGGCTTCATGCTTAGATGCTTTCAGCACTTATCCCTTCCGCACATAGCTACCCAGCTATGCCCTTGGCAGAACAACTGGTACACCAGCGGTGCGTCCATCCCGGTCCTCTCGTACTAAGGACAGCTCCTCTCAAATTTCCTACGCCCACGACGGATAGGGACCGAACTGTCTCACGACGTTCTGAACCCAGCTCGCGTACCGCTTTAATGGGCGAACAGCCCAACCCTTGGGACCGACTACAGCCCCAGGATGCGATGAGCCGACATCGAGGTGCCAAACCTCCCCGTCGATGTGGACTCTTGGGGGAGATAAGCCTGTTATCCCCGGGGTAGCTTTTATCCGTTGAGCGATGGCCCTTCCATGCGGAACCACCGGATCACTAAGCCCGACTTTCGTCCCTGCTCGACTTGTAGGTCTCGCAGTCAAGCTCCCTTATGCCTTTGCACTCTACGAATGATTTCCAACCATTCTGAGGGAACCTTTGGGCGCCTCCGTTACACTTTAGGAGGCGACCGCCCCAGTCAAACTGCCCACCTGACACTGTCTCCCGGGTCGATAAGACCCGTAGGTTAGAATTTCAATACAGTCAGGGCGGTATCCCACCAGCGCCTCCACCGAAGCTAGCGCTCCGGTTTCAATGGCTCCCGCCTATCCTGTACAAACTGTACCAAAATTCAATATCAGGCTACAGTAAAGCTCCACGGGGTCTTTCCGTCCTGTCGCGGGTAACCTGCATCTTCACAGGTACTATAATTTCACCGAGTCTCTGGTTGAGACAGTGCCCAAATCGTTACACCTTTCGTGCGGGTCGGAACTTACCCGACAAGGAATTTCGCTACCTTAGGACCGTTATAGTTACGGCCGCCGTTTACTGGGGCTTCAGTTCAGAGCTTCGCTTACGCTAACCCCTCTCCTTAACCTTCCAGCACCGGGCAGGTGTCACCCCCTATACTTCGCCTTACGGCTTCGCAGAGAGCTGTGTTTTTGCTAAACAGTCGCTTGGGCCTATTCACTGCGGCTTTCCGTTAAGAAAGCACCCCTTCTCCCGAAGTTACGGGGTCATTTTGCCGAGTTCCTTAACCAGAGTTCTCTCGCACACCTTAGGATTCTCTCCTCGCCTACCTGTGTCGGTTTGCGGTACAGGCACCTTTTATCTCGCTAGAAGCTTTTCTTGGCAGCGGGGAATCAAAGACTTCGCTCCATAAGGAGCTTCCCCATCACAGCTCAGCCTT
>NZ_QJTG01000105.1:0-1392 GCF_003217275.1 Bacillus sp. 196mf | reverse complement strand
CGGTATCGCTTCGTTATATGATTTTTGAAGCATTAATTCTAATGCATAATGGAACAAATCATGTGTAACAAAATGATGCCCTTGTTCCAGTGCTTTTATGTAGATAGCAAGATTCCTATTAGACATATCTTCCATATTTTTCATATGCGTCACACAAATATCACTATTCAAATACTTATATTTTTCCTTACATGCTAGTGTTTCATGCACAATTCCTTCCCATTTAAAAGGCTTGCTACGCTTTACAAGACGCATTCGTTTCGTACTAGTCATCACGTTTCCATTTGCATCAAACGCTGTATGATATGGCATATACACACTATCAATATCTGAAGACAACGTTTGTTTTAGTTTCAGCAATGCATCTCGATCTTTTGGTAATAAAATATCATCTGCATCTAACCATAAAATATACTCTTGCGTTGCCTGTTCAAAAGAAAAATTTCTTGCTGCTGAAAAATCAGCACGCCACTGAAAATCTTGTATGTGCGAAGTGTATTCTCTTGCGACCTGTTTCGTATTATCTGTTGACCCGGTATCAATCATAATGATTTCATCAGCAATCCCTTTTATCGATTCTAAACATCTCGGTAAATGATGCTCTTCATTTTTAACAATCATACAAAGGCTAATTGTGATCATAGATATAGCCACCCTTCTCACACTATATACTGAAAACATCTGATAAAATAAGTTAATACAGAGAAATCAAGTAGATTCCTCTGTATTCATGACGCCTCTTCTCAGCAAGATTTCATCAAGGATTTGTCTCTTTTACTCCTACAGCAAATGGATCTATTCCTGTTGATAAAACTGTATCCACCACATTTACTAATCCATCAATAACAAATACCTGACCAGTTTGATTATTACTAACTACGTAAATCTTATTATGTGTTTCATCTACAGTAACCCATGATAGGCCATCTCCATTTGGACCGAGAAGGGGTACTGACGTAACAAGCGCTGGCGTAGGGGGCGTAGTATCGAATATAAAAAGAGTTCTCGTGTCTATCGCATATAGCATATGTGTAATCGAATTCGTTGCCATCGCCTCTATAGTATTAGCTTGACTGGCAAGAGAAACTGATCCTAATGGTATAGCGGGAGGGAAAGAGCCCATATTATATGCTTCAATAAATGGTCCTGGATTAACTTGACCCTCAGTCCCTACATATAGTCGATTTAAAACGCGATCCGCCGCTGTAGCCGTTGGTGCTGGATTACTTGGTAAGTTTATTGGGATTGTTCCTACCACAGCATCTGTTACAGAATCAATAATATATACATTTCGCAGGAATGAGTTATCTGCAACATATACCTGATTAAGAGTCGGGTTCACAGAAATTCCATACTGAACATTTCCTACTTGGATAGAAGTGAGATACGTAC
>NZ_QJTG01000104.1:0-1441 GCF_003217275.1 Bacillus sp. 196mf | reverse complement strand
GAATTCCCTTTTCACGAAACCAAGTACCTACACGTGAAAAAGTAGAAATATGAGGAACAACATATAAACCACAAGACGAACGAAATGAAGGATATTGATGTAAAAAACGTGTTAATTTACGTAAAGAGTCAATTTGAAATACAGTTTTTAAGAAAAAACATTTCAGTAAAGCCTTTCTACAGATTGGTGGGCGACCTGTCACAGGCGGAACGTCTCCAATCGTTAAACTGTCTACATAAGCAAATAAAATCTGTAAAATGGATTGATTTTCATCAAATTTGGTTATCATACTAGTAAATCCGTCCTTTCTGGAGATAGTTTTGGTTACTATCATTCTTCCAAGGAAACGGATTTTTTTATGCATTTACTTTTGGATATTTATGAGTTTTGCAACACCCTCTAGCTTTATAATCGCCTCACGAGCCGTTAAGATCTCATTCCATATATATGACAAAAATGTTCCACCTCCCAGCGCTTTAATTTATTTCAATCATCAAAAACTATACAATATTATTTTTGTGAGGCGCTACAACTTTTTATCTTTCATTTTCTTTTTTACGTTGTTGCTGCTGTCTTCGTTGCTCTTGTCTATTTACTTCCACTTCTTTTTCTTTCCCTAAACTTCCATACAGTAAATTTCGTTCTTTTGTCAGTAATGACAACTTATAATGTAATTCAGATTCCTCAGTAATACCATAATTCTTTTTGAGATAGTTCATATCACGTTTTGCAACATCATACTCTTTAAATTCATGATACCGTTCTTGTTTAAATGCCATTTTATTTTCAGCTTTTTTATAAGCAACAATTAAAGGATGACTCTTTTTATAAGTGTGGAAACAGCCCTTCATTTTATTTAATCTGAAAATCTCATTATCAATACCTAAAAGTTGCTTTTCAAAGCTGTCAATTAACGCTTCTTTATTTGCTTCAATCTCCTCAAGTTCCGTAATCGAAACATTGAGTTTATATAGCTTAGAGCTTAATTCATTTAAGTAATTAATATTTTGCTTAGTAGCCCATCTTTGAAGTCCCTTATTATTTTTAAATTTCTCTTGTGACTTATCAATCCATTTCCTGTTGATTATACTGGTTTTAATCGGTGAATAACCTTTGTTTTTTATTCTGTATTTGATAGAGGATTCAAGGTAATTAAATCCCATTGTTTTAGTTCGCATAAACTTCCCTGACTTCGGATTCATAAATGATAAATATTTCCCCTGTTTATGCTCATATCCTTCTTTTTGCATAAAGCTTAAAAATTCATTGAATGAATTTGATTTTGATATGTTTTTATCAATTATTTCTTCTAAATTTCCTTTGAAGGATTTCCGCTTTGATCTGGCTACATACTCATTAAAAGCTAAATATTTTTTTCTCCCCTTTCTGCCTTCTTCAATGATTGACAAACCATACTTTTCAGATATTTTATCATTTTCTT
>NZ_QJTG01000103.1:0-1455 GCF_003217275.1 Bacillus sp. 196mf | reverse complement strand
TTATTGAATTACTTCAAAATTTAAACCAGAATTTAATATTTGTCAACTGACTTTCAATTCCATTCATAAAAAAATCTTTTATAGAAAATGAAATTATATTTTATTATAAATTTAAAATTCCCCTTAAAAAACATAGAATTCAAATAGATTTAATTCGAAGAAACGTAATAAAACATATGAAACTTATTGTTTTTAATCAAATTCCAACTTTATAACAAAAGATGAATAATTAGTCATTCTGTATATCAAAAGAACATTCACAAAAAAATCTTCTTTTATGATTAAAATCTTCTTTACTGTTTATCAAATTTATATGGTTAAACTACTTAATCAAACGATACACTACAAGTCAAAAATATGTACTTATACAGAATGATTACAGACATTTTTTCATATCATTTCTCAAAGAACTATAAAGCAATAAAACAAATAAAATTAGCAATATGGTTGCTTGACAAGCAAAAAAAATATATTTATGCTTGCTACACGAAACAAACACATAAAATTTATATTGCTTAACCTGTTAGGTGAGGCTCCTATGCAAACACAGGCTATTGCCCAAAAATGTCGAAAGACGCCAATGGGTAGAACAGGAATTGTCGGATTAAGGCTCTTCTTAAGATAGCTAAGTAATGAATTTTCATTACTTTACGTTGTATAGTGCCAAAGCTCTACTAGAGGGAAAAAAGCCTTATTTACTCATGCCATTTTGAATCCCTCTAGTTACATACTAGGGGGATTTTTGCGTAAAAAACAGGGAATAAGCGATAGAATCTTCCTAAACAAAAGTCATATTTAGTAATTGACGAGAACAAGATTCTATTCATTAGCAAATGTAATATTATGTTTTGTTTTAAATCAGGAGGATATTAAAATGAAAAAAATATTAAAACTCGATTATCTATTGCTCCTTCCTCTATTCATAACATGTACTTTAGGTATTATCATGATGTATAGTGCAAGCTCCATTGTCGCTGTCCAACATTACGGTTATAACAGTAGACATTTTGTTGATTCTCAATTAACAAAGCTACTTTTAGGAACAATAGGATTAATAATTTGTGCTTTACTCCCATATGAAATATGGAAAAAACGAATAGTCTCAATCTGTATTATGGTTGGGGGGATTTTTTTATTAATTATGGTTTTATGGAAAGGAAAAGTGGTAAATAATGCTCAATCATGGATCTTTGGAATACAGCCAGCTGAATTTCTTAAATTAGGAACAATCCTTGTAACAGCCCGTTTTTTTGCATTGCGACAAGAACAAGCTAAAAATAACTGGAGTGGTATCGGAAAACTTTTATTTTTTTTAGCTACAATTTTTTTTCTTATCTTTAAACAACCAAATTTAGGATCTGCACTTTTAATATTAGGTATAGGTTTTAGCATATTTCTTTGTTCAGGAATAAATATAAATCTACTAATCAAAAGAACTACCATCGGTTCTATTTT
>NZ_QJTG01000102.1:0-1555 GCF_003217275.1 Bacillus sp. 196mf | reverse complement strand
CAGATTTTTTGTTGTAACATGAACGAAAAGATCTGCTTTAAAAATAACACTGATTTTGCAGTAAAACGTTTATTTAAACCTTCAGGACTAAGAAGAGTACCAGTGGCTGCATGAAGCCTACTACATAATCGGACTAAGGGATCGCTTGCCACTCGTTGACTAATCCAAATACATATTGTAGCTAAATCTGAGCCAGAAAACTTACGTTTTCGTTTTATAAACCCAATTTCTCTTGCCAGTTTTTCTAAAAATACAGGTGTGATGTATCGTTTTAATTCTTCCGCAAATGGTTGTAATTCATCTTTAATCGAGAGATTCATAAAAAACGTTATTCTTTCTTATCTAGCTTGTTAAGAAAGAATAACGTTTTTTTGTACCTGGGGGTAGTGAAAAGTCTTAAGTTGATGGGCATGTATGGTGAGCCCTATTTATTCCCAATCGATATGTAAAAAATGTATACCTGTCGCCGTGATATTAGTTCTTTCTCATATCTACCCTCTTTTCTAATTAAGTCCTTCTTAACAAACTAGCAGAGTTATTTATGTCATAATCAATGAGAAGCCTACTTATGTATGAAATAACGCATACTTTACAACTACTATCACGATTAAATTCCAACTACACTAATAATCCGTATCTATTTTTGGTAAAATAGCATATACCTTTTTTACAAACCCTTATAAAAACAAAAAGGAAATTCTCTGTACGAATTTCCTTTTTGTTTTATCATTTTTCCTTCACTAAACTAAATGTAGCCTCAAAATCTTCTGCTCTTACTAAATTATAGTCTCCTGGCCCCATCCTTGTTATGTATACATCCTTACCATTTGGAGAAAGTAATGGGGCCTCTTGCCAAGGAACATACACTGCAACCGGGCCATCTGCTGCTTTCACTAGCATAGCTTCGCGATTATCAGACTGTTTAAACGTATCTTGCTTGCCTTCTACGGCCTGATATAGTTTCGGCTGCTTATCCTTTGGGACAATATAGTCTGCCGCCGCTCCCCCATTTCCAATAACCAACCAATCTCCTTTCTCAACCCTTGGTTCTGCACCAGGTTTTCCACTCATAACTTCCGGGCTAAATTCTTTTACTAAATTTCGAGCAATTTCCAGTTGTGACTCTGTCTCTATCTGTACCATTTCGACCTCAACTGTCTTGTTATATTCATTAACTTTACCATCTTTTTGACCTTTTTCCCAAAAATCGTCCCATACAACCTTCACATCTTTAGGCGCTCCTTTTACTTTTTGTGGATCTCCAACAATAACCATTCTCACTGATTCGATATCAGCCGGAGTGGTTTGTTTGTCAAACTTCTCGTTATATAGTGATTTTGCCTCAAAAATTTTTTCCCAACGCTCCTGATTAGAAACCCCTTTTTTAAATTCTTTCCTTACTTCTTCTGCAATTTCAATACCCATTTGGCGCTCTAGCTCTTTTCTTTTCTCAGGTACCCACTCTCGCATAACATCCATAGATAAATCTTTCAAATCGCTTTGAAGTATATCCATCTTTTCTTCTTTCTCTTTCTCTTTCTCTTTCTCTTTCTCT
>NZ_QJTG01000101.1:0-1600 GCF_003217275.1 Bacillus sp. 196mf | reverse complement strand
ATTTAATTATTTCTAAAATGAAATTTAAGATTATGATATTTATATCCATCGTATTGTAACTCTAATGGATTTATATTTAAACAAGTTGTTGTAATTCTTTTTGTTGTCGCATAGTTAAATACAAGTTCTTGCCAGGGATCGGTTTTTCGAGTAAGTCATCCCTCTATAGCATGTCATTCACTCCTTTTTTGGACGTTTTGAATTCAGCATATGAAATTTCTCCTTCTTTTCTTTCAGACCCTAACCCAACTAGCAGCAAAGATATTTGATAGTTAACTTATCTAGATTCTTGTTTTATTTACACTTTCAAATCAGATGTGACTAATACCACTAGATTTGAAAGGTGTTATTTGTCAAGGTAAATTTATAATTTGCACAGCTAAAAACATGGACTGGAGGAAAATATTAATGGTTAACAGCCCCAGAAAAAAATAAGTTAAAGAAACAAAAAATGAGCTATCCTCTTATTTTTTGTTTCTCTTACATAATTAAATACAATTTGGCTACAAGTCGCCAATATGTGCCTGCATTTAGGATTATTCTATTTCAGACAGTTCGCAAAAATGTTAAGTGAGTAAAATTTAGATTGTATGCTATATGGTCAATATTCAAGAAATTTGTATTACTTCTACACTAGTTGTTTCAGCCGAGATTTCTGCTGGATTAGCCCCACTAGAAAGTCTTAATTCTAGAGTATGTAATCCTGGTCCAGGACGAATAATTGTTTGATTCGTAATTGTTAAGGTACTACTGACTGTTACGGTTCCAGGTATTACGCCCCCATCTAAAAATAAGGTTCCTCCTACTGGCTGATCTGTATTAGCAGCTTGTAAGGAATATAAAACAAGATAACTATTTCCTCCGGCTATTATTATTTCTCCGTTCTGTACAGGATAAGTAATACCTGGCCCCTGAATATCGGGATTATTAAAAGGAATTGCATTGCCTATAGTTAGATTTACATTTGCAGTGAGTTGAAATTCCCCATTACTTGGGAATCCTGGTGGTCCTGTTGGCCCTGGTGGCCCTGGTGGTCCTGTTGGCCCTGGTGGTCCCACAACAGCAGTACCACCAGTCATTCCAATAAGGCTAGTTACATTGGCTAATTTTGAATCGAGTAATAGTTCTTTTTTCATCACTGTGTCTAAAGTTGATTGGACAGTCTTATTTATTGACATAATATCCGTCAGGGAACCTGGTGGAGCAGTCATACCCGGTAGTGTTCCAAGAGCAAACTGGATTTTTTCTCCCTCAGCATTTACAATATGTGCTAATCCTAATTCTTCTAATGCAATAGAGGATAACAATAGATTTATTGCATCATCTCGTGTCACCGATATGGTCGGCGTAATATTAGGGATATTACTTTGTGACATTGTATCACCTCTTTCAAATTTTTAAACATACTTAAATTTATTATTATTCAATACCCTGACATTATAGAATAAAGGGTTATTTTTTTAGAAGAGTCAGTGAAAATATATGGAGAAAAGAAAAAGAAATGTAGATTTCTAACATAACCATGTTTTATTAGAATAATTCAAAAAATAAACTTCTAAAGATATATAAGTCCACTATAAAATATCATCATGTATAAATC
>NZ_QJTG01000100.1:0-1605 GCF_003217275.1 Bacillus sp. 196mf | reverse complement strand
GATTTATACATGATGATATTTTATAATGGACTTATATATTAATCAAAAAAGGTGGTTACTGTACTTGCCTAAAAACACTTGAAAAAATCACCATGTGAAATGAATTGAAAGTTCTCCTTATGCAGCTTGCAGCTGTTTTTGAATCATGTTTAGAGATTCTCCTGCTTTTGCTGCGGTATAAATGAATTCAATCCAACTGTTTTTAGTTTTCTTTTGCCACTGATGTATGCTCACTGTAAGGGAAGTTTTCTCTATCAACATACAAATCGTGGCACTACAATTCAACAACGTCCATAAACGGTCGAGTGCTTTCGTACTTCGTACTTGATACCGATTTAAGGAAAGATTGACTTTCATAGTACGAAAATAAGTTTCAACTGCCCATCTTTTACTGTAGTACTGCATAATTTGCTTGTTTGATAAGCTCACATCGGTACTTAAAAAAGCGCGCATGTTTTCGGGTGTCATTGGATTTGCAGCTTCCCAACATAATAATACAATCGCATTTTCAATCATGTTTAATTTTCCTTCATAGCGATATACATAGTAAGAGGAATGACCAACGGTCACTAAATCGGTCTCTTCTTTTCTTACATGTTTCGCGAAGTCTTTTATTGATTGGCGTATACCATAGGGATATATAATACGATTTGTTTTGATACCACTAATTACATGATTTCCTGTTTGTAGGGCAGTTTCTAATAGTTTTTGGGCTGGATACCATGAGTCAATTAGCAAATACCTTGGCAATGAGCAGTTTGGTAATGTCTTCAATAGATTACATGCAATTTGAATCTTACTTTCTTGTTTCGATTCATAGCGTTGAAACTGGTACGGAAATATGACGTCACCACAGCGCAGGATTTGTTCCACTCTTTCATGACCCCATACTCGTTTTCCTTTTGTATGAGAGTGATGAACCCCAGTACCTTGCATACCAAACATTGCCTGTGACGAAGGCTTTGTTTTTTCACAAACTGTATCATCCACAATCACAAAAATAGGTTCTTGTATACGTTTGGCTTCTTGGTGAATTGCTTGCCAAGCGCTTTCTTGCACAACGTGCAGAAGATAATGTTCATCCCATTTGCCATGCGTTAAAAAATGGCTTAGGGTACGCCTATTACGTGAATGGCAACTTTCACGATGAATATCTGTTAAAGTCCCAGAAAACCCATGAGCTAAGATATCCTCAACAAAATGGACCAGTTGGTTCATGACTGGTTTTGAGTAATATAGTGGGACATTCAATTTTTGTAACAAATGTGGAATTTCTGTTTGATGCGCTGTTTTGTATAGATGGGACATCTTGTATATGCTCCTTTATCGCAAAAAAATCTATGATAGTTTTATTGTATACAAGATTTGTGTCGAGTGCTCTTATTGTAAATTTCTGTTAGCGTTTTTGGGCAAGTACAGGTGGTTATATAACTATTGGTCTCCCACAAAGTGGCATGTATATAATCTAAAATGAAGATATTAAATCCTAATTTGCAACACATACCTAGTAAATCCCTACATGAATCGTTCATTATCAATTTACTAGGTATGTAGCAAGTCCTAGTACTGTTATATCAAAATAAATTTAACCAATAAAATCCTCTG
>NZ_QJTG01000099.1:0-1642 GCF_003217275.1 Bacillus sp. 196mf | reverse complement strand
TCTCAAGCTTTCCCAATGGTGATCATTTGTACTAAAGTCTTCATAAAAAACAGGTTTTTTCAAGAGTAGCTTCATTCCACGCTTCCATTTCACATCATATACCGTTGTATCTTTTTGTCCTTTATCATGCATCAACTTTAATTGTTTTTCAATTTCTTTTGACGTTGCTTCATCGAAAACAAGCGTCATTGCTTTTTCATCTAACTGCGTATCCTTATAGTATAAATGGCCATCCTTCTTCTTTGCACCAAATGCCTTTTCTACTACTTCTCCAATTGTTAATTTAGGTGTTCCATCCTCTAGATTATTAAAATCTCTTGCCGCTACTTTTCTTTCCAACACTTCATTACCTGTATCTAAAATAACTGTACTCGTTACTTTCTCTATTTGAGGAATATATCGACTCCATTTTTCATCCCCAGCTTTCAAATCTTCTTTGTCTTTTTTCACAAATTTCCCATCTACTTGGGTTGTATCGATTTGTAACCCTTCACCAGCATCAATTCGCTGCATTTGCCCATAACTAATTGTCAGACGACCTGAACTAAAATCATCATTTGAACTCACAGAAATCGGTGCTTGTCCTTTTTCCGGATACGTGTCTCCAGGCGCAATGTGATCAGCTATTTGGTTTTCTTTTGCTTTAATTGTAGCTAATGCATCCCTTCCTAAAACAAAATTCATTGTGGGCTGTGCATCATATATCGGAGCAGTTCCTGTATTATAATAACGCACATTCCCATTCAAATATGCCGAATCCCCTTCATTAAAACTCAAACCTTTGCTAAAGGATTCTCCATCACTGTGTTCTGCACTATTTGTCGTCGAATTTGTCCAGGAGAAATGTCCAGTCACACTCCATCCTACACTAACTGACGGACCTGTAAGACTCAAACCACTCTCTCCATGATACGAAGTATCTACCCCTTTTGTCGTAGATTCCGTTTTACTCGTTGAAGTCGCTTTCGAATGGGATTCACCTTTTTCTTCAGAGTGGTGCATATTTTTCGTCATAATCATCTTCTCCATAGCTACTCCCACAATCGGAACAGCAGCTACCATGGGATCCCTTGCTTCCTCGGCAATACCACGTTCAATATTACCCGTCACTTTATCTACATCTGAATAAGGATCTCCAGTCGTACTTACCTCATACGGATTCGATACATATTTTTTGAAGCCCATGTCTTCCCATCGTTTAGCCTGTTCTTCATCTGTTGGCCACGGTACAATCTGATGTCCTTTTGATGTATAGCCCTTTCGTGCCCACTCATCCGGAATACCCGTATGACCTGTATCTGTCAGATCTTCTTTATCTGCATCTGCGCTTTTCTTTACACGTTTCGGCCCATTTTGTTGCTTTGTTTTCTCTGCGCTTTTTGATTGTAATAAACTCTCCTGCGGAATCACTACTTTTGTACCACCATCTTTCGACCAAGATAGCTGTAAATCTAACAGCGTATCTCCTTGATCTGGTTGTGGATTTGTATACTTCATTTTTAGAACGTAAGTTTTCCCTTTTTCTAATTTCACAGATTGTTTCATACCTTCTTGTTTGATAAGGTCTTTTCCGTCTATCTGCAATTGAACATGTTGATTATCAGACGTTGAGAATGTGTATTCCCCACTCTCTGTTGGTTCA
>NZ_QJTG01000098.1:0-1694 GCF_003217275.1 Bacillus sp. 196mf | reverse complement strand
TTATATTCTTACCAATGTAATTTATTTCTTTCGTTAAATCCCTATAAATCTTCATATCTACTTCAAGTTTAAAATGTGTTTTTGCACTATCAATAAGAAAAGCTGAAACGTTTTTATATCCTAATTCAGTTGCCTTATTTTTTATATAATCTTTTTCTTCATGCTCTAAAGACATTTGCAAATATGTTGTTCTTCTTTCAGCCATTATACACACTCCTTTTTTTAAAAAAACTCGAGCGAAGCGACAACAAATATCTAAGCAATTTTGCCAAAAATAGCTTAGATATATTTGTAAAGGTCGTAGGAATCTCCTACCAAGTCAAAAACGTAGTTTTTGGGGTTTGTCATGACAAACCCGTAGCTTGCCCTTTGCTAAAACCTCAATATTTCTTTCTGAAAATTATATCATCTCCGTCCAAAAAATGGTATAATTTAGTTAAATACTTTATAAAGGGGTTGGTCTGAAAATGGTTTCTGTAGATGAGCATACACAGGTCGCAATAGAAGTCGTAGCACAGTCTTTGAAAATATCAGAACAAACTTTATTACGTCTTTTAGAGGCATTATCAAAATTACTGGAAGGTAAAGAACAAGAACCAAAAGATTTTATATTTGATGATAAAACTAAAGTTGGAAAAAAAAATTAGCGACCTTATGAAAAAACATGAGAAAACTGGTGGCATAGTTGCTTTAGATGAAAATTTAACAAAACAACAGTTAAATGATTATCAAAAAGAGTTGAAAAAATTAGGCGTGGATTTTTCTGTTGTAAGAAACGGTAAAGAGGATTATTCTTTCTTTTTTTCAGCAGCACAGGCTAATGTAATTGAAAAAGCATTAAAAAATATTGTTGAAAGAAAAAGTGCGGTGTTAGAAAAAGAAGAAGTGAAGACAGCAGAAAAAGCGTTGAAAGAAGTTCGCCAAGATTTAACACCAGACCAAGCCGAAAAAGTAAAAGAAGTTTATGATGAAATTACAACAGCAGAAAAGAAAGAACCAAAAGAAAATAATATAAATTATGATCGTTTGTCAAAACAAGAAAAGCTTCTTTATGCAAAATTAGAGGAGCTTGATGAAATCAAAAGAGGGTTGTACTCGCAAGAAGTGAATCGTGTTGAAAAACTGTTTGAAAACCGTTATAAGCAAGATATAGAAAAAGAGCCGAAGTTAACGGAAAAAGATACGAATAAAGAAAAAACTGAAGTTGAAATAAATGCTAAAGATAATAAAGAACAAGTTAAAAATATGCTAAATTCATTGAGCAATGATGAACAAAAATTAATGCTACAATATACAAAAGTTATGTCTGAAGGATTAAGTAATCATTATGCAGAGAAAAGCTCGTATAAAGAGTCAGATAAATTTGATGAGATGTTGAAAGATTTCACTCCTGAACAGATAGAAAAAATAACCGCTGTTGTTAATCAAAATATATACGCTGATATAAATTCAACCGAAAAACAAAATGGAAAAATTCATGTCAAAAATTTTCAAAGTATTCTTACAGATGTGAAGAAAGAAATGGCAAAAGAAACGAATAAAGATGCCTCTAAACAAAAGAAAGTGGAGTTTTCGATGAATGGTATTAAAGAAATTGATGCCAAAATCAAGAAAGAGGAAAAAGAAGTATCGCAAGATAAGAACAAGAAACAATCAATTAGTCGATAAATCTTTAAAACGATAGATATATTTTT
>NZ_QJTG01000097.1:0-1709 GCF_003217275.1 Bacillus sp. 196mf | reverse complement strand
GGTCGTATCTACACATGGTTATTTATTATGTGAAACGAAAAATAGCAGCGACATACACAAAGTTAAAAGCGAAGTTACCAGTTTAACATAATGTGTCGTGACTCTACGAAAACACGTGATTTTATTGAAAAAACATTCATAAAATGTCGCTCTTTATACAAATACTAATCAACGTTCCAAGAATTTTTCACATTTGATTGGGATGAAATTTTATAGGTTGTTTCATGAATGGTAATATATTCACGAATCTTTTGAGAACCATAAGCCTTGTCGTCAAGAATATTACTTACCTTAATTGGCATCTCATCCAAAAGATCGTAGACAGGAGAGCTATCAGAAATAGTTCCACCGATCAAATGAAATAAAATGAGGTTGCCTAAACTATCAGCAATAATATGGACTTTGGTGGTTTCTTCACTGTATTTCATTCCAATATATGGATGGCGATCTTAGTTTATGACTTTTTTGCACCAGTATTGTGATATACTTTGATACTGGTGAGATTCATACTGAGAATTTTAAAATCCGGATCAGAATTTAATTCTTCAAAAATAGTTAGTAAGACATCTTTATCATGCCAAGATGAACTGTTTCTAGATATTTACAAAATGATATTGAACATTTCGCGATCATCCCTTTTAGGTAGACATCTAGTGGCATAAGGTGGAAAGGTGCTCTTGATTTGTTCCCATTATTCATTTGTAAGTTCGTAGTAGCGTGGCATCATTGAAAATACCCCTCTTTAGATTGTTTAAGGTAATCACATCATAGACATAATTTTTAGACATATCCTAAGAAAAAAAGCTAATTTTTTATATTAATTTGATAGTATAGCTGTTACGTTTTGAAATAAAAGTCTATTGATTGCTGAAGACTTTTAAACTTTCTGCCCTGACGACGGATAAAGTTTTTCAAATTTGCCCATACCTTCTCTATTTTATTCTTATCTGGAGAATAAGGTGGTAGCCAAAGAACCTGCAATCTAAAAATTTTTGCAATTCTTTCTACTTCAGATTTACGATGAAAGCGTGCGTTATCCAGGATAAGAACGCTGCCAGGTTTTAATAACGGACATAAATGCCACTCTAGTCAAATTTCAAACCATTCACTATTGGTAGACCAATCATAGTAGTAAGGTGCGATAACTTTTTCCATATACAGACCTGCAATGATGTTTAACCTTTTATAGCGACGACCTGCTTGAAAAGAAATAACTCTTTGTCCACGTACAGCACGGCCAAATCTAGGCTGTAAATCTTTTTGAACCCCACATTCATCCATATAAACAATATCTGTTTCATCAGAAATTCCAGCTAGTTGCTCATCAAATATTCGCCGTTTTTCTTCGTCTCTTTCTTTGTAAGCTGTTGTCGTTTTTTTAAAGTAATTTTTTCGCGCTTAAGAGCATCACATGCTCCAGAAATAGAACCGCCAAAATATGCGGCAATCTCTTTTAGTAAAGCGAATGGATGTTCTTCTATATATTGACGGAGTTTGGCGGATTCATATTTGCTAGGAAAGTTAGAAACTGGTTTCTTTTCCAAACTTCCTGTTTCTTTGCGAAGTCTCAGCCAACTATTCAATGCAGATTGGCTGATTCTAAAAGTCGCAATCGTTTCTTGTTGACTATGCCCATCATCATAGAAAGCCAATACTCGTTCTCGCAAATCAATACTGTACGCCATATTTTCACCTCATTCAATCATTCT
>NZ_QJTG01000096.1:0-1924 GCF_003217275.1 Bacillus sp. 196mf | reverse complement strand
GAAGTGTTTTCCCTTAAAGTATCTCATGCATCATGCTCCTCAAATCATTTTTCTTACATTTTAAATTCGCTTAGAAAACTTTGCAACAGAACCAACAGGTTCATTCGCTTTCTGCGTGATGTATGATCTTCATAAAGAGCATATACAATCTTTAGAAATACATCTAGCTTCATTTCCGTTTTAGTTTGCCCCGTCAAACCTTTAATAATCTTCTTTCTATCTATTCCTAACATTTTAGCAAATTTCCTCATAGACGTTTTTGCTAAAATTAAATCGTGCATATCAGTCATTATTTTTTGCAATTCATTTTCCATTAAAATTTTCCTTCCCCCTCTCCGAACATCAATCATCCACCCTAATTTTCTCAATGCTAACCTCTTGGAAACATGATATACTAAGATGGACTCATACGGGGCAGGTGTTTCCTACGCTATGGTTAGGTAAACGGTATAAGAGGAGTTTTCAGCTTGCACCTCTTACACACGCTTCTATGGGTCAATATTTATGTTCTTTTTTAATTTTCTTAATTATACCATAATTTCAAAAAAACTTTATTTTATCCCCCTGTTATGAAGTGACCTTTGTCAATAGTTTTTCACCCAAATTTTTTTGATGGCATACAAAAAAGCTTCAGAAATAAGATCTATCGACAGTTAACCACTCTGTTATTCGTGGATTGGTTAACTCAGGTTAATGGTCCGTCGTTAGGCTCTTATAATCTTATTGCGTGGATCACATCTTTTCACATTCTAATAAATAGCTTGTTTATCAGAATTTCAGCTGTGCCAGAAAAGGAGGAACATAGATAGCCAGACCTGTAATTCACTATCTCTGAAGCTCATCTATGCCATCAATTGATACCTTTGGTCTCTAACTATGCATCAATCAACTTCATATCCCTTCTTCTTTATTTTCGATGAATTTTACCTACTTCTAATCCCCAGATAAAACACCCCAGTTCTCTTGCAATCGCTGTAACGGCGACATTTCTAGGTTTCCCTTGATATATCATTCGATGATATTTTCTTTGTAACCTTTCTACAGCCTGATCCGCATAAGCAATCACTTCGCTTCGTTGTCCTTTTTGCCTTGCTTTCACGCGTTTCGATTTTAATCCGATTGTTCCTTTTACCAATGCATTTGCACATTCTACAAGTGTAGACCTAACGGTCGAATTGCCTTGTTTTGTAATCGAGCTTCGACTGATTTTCTCTCCACTTGAGCTTTCGCTTGGCGTTAATCCTACATAAGCCATAAATGCTTTAGCCGTGGGGAACCGAGTGAAGTCTGCAATTTCCACATGAACAGTCATTGCCGATGTTGTATCTATACCTTTTAAGCATCTTAACTTTGCGACTGGTTCTTCATATCTTTCACTATGAGATAATTCTTCTAACCTCAGACTAAACCGCTCAATTTTATCAACTAGAACATCATACTGTAATAGATATTCATCTAACGTTTCTTTGAATAATCCTTGTAAATCAAGATTCTTTAACCATTTCATATAAGCGATTGTCCAGCTTGATTTTCCTTCGTAAATATAGCCATGTCTTAAAAGGAATGCTTTTATCTGTTGTTTTATTTTTTTCAATGATGTTTTAAAATCACCTAACATGCGGATATACTCTTTCACGGCAACATCCTCTTCTTCTGGAACATATACTTCTTTATAGGTGCCATTCGCTAAATTAAGAGCAATCATTTTGGCATCGAATCGATCATTTTTCACCATTTTGTTTTTGGATGAACTATACATTGTTGTGGGAGCTAAAATATCACAATCAATCCCGTTTTTCTCCAAAAGATTATGGAGTGAATATCCTAAACGGTTCTGTTGCAAAGTTTTCTAAGCGAATTTAAAATGTAAGAAAAATGATTTGAGGAGCATGATGCATGAGATACTTTAAGGGAAAACACTTCA
>NZ_QJTG01000095.1:0-1976 GCF_003217275.1 Bacillus sp. 196mf | reverse complement strand
ACGAGTTGACTTTCCATTTACCATAAACGGGATTGAAATGTGTGTGAAGTCAAATGAATAGTTTTGGTTATTCCACATACAAACAGGTTTTTTTAGAATCGGAACGATTTGGTATTTACTCTTTTTCACTTTTGTAGAAAATATACTTTTTGCATCTTTAATTTCTTGATTTTTCACTGCACTTGGAAGGTTGACTTCAATATTCTTTGTGCTTTTCTTTTCCTCGACCATTTCAGATACAAGTGTATTAATGAGTTTAATGTACTCGTGACTACTTTGTTCCAATAGCCTGATTTGTTCTTTTGTCGGAAGTAATTTAGCTTTGACCGTCATGGTTTGTGTCACAAGTTTCACCCCCTTGTTTTTTGACTTTCTACATAATGTTTTATTGTCTCACTTGATACATTTCCAGCAGTAGAAACAAAATAGGAACGAGTCCACAGACTTGGCAAATGCGCGAGATGAGGAAGCTCTTCTCTTAAACGCTTTGATGTCACGCCTTTGATTTTCGCCATTGTATCAGCAGGACTAAGTGTTGGAAGGGTATTCAAGAACAAGTGAACATGGTCTTTATCACATTCCATTGCAACAATAACAACATCCAGTTCGTTACATACCTCTTTAACCAGCTCTTCGAAACGTTCTTCTACTTTTGTGTTAAGAAAAATCTTTCTTCTGTATCGTGGGCAAAACACAAAATGATAGTTTATTAATGATACAGTTGTTTTAGTTCTTCTATAATCATTCATCACGTTCACATCGTATCAGTTCAGCTATTAAACTACAATAAAAAGTGGAAAAATAAATGATATCAACATTTTGGATACTTAAAGTGCCACAAAACTTGCGGTTTTTTGTAGCACTCCGCATCCAACCTCACTTTCATCCCATACCTAAAGGCGATGGGATTTCTCGTTCGGGAAAAGCTGTAATTTACCACACAATACAACCATGGATTGCTTTTTACGTAACGGATTCTCCGCTCTAGTCGTGTAATAAACATGTAATTGACGAAACGCTTCATTACAACGAACCATCGGCATCATAACCCGAAAGAGAAGAGCACGTAAGTGCCGCCTTCCCCGTTTGGAGATGCGTTTTTTTCCTCTCTGCTGACCGGAGGAATGTTCCCGCAGCGTTAACCCCGCAAATTTAATTAATTGTCGTGGATGCTGATAATACGAAAAACTCCCGATTTCAGATAATAATTGAATAATGGTCGTATCTCCTATACCAAGAACGGTGGATAACCATTCATACTCCACAGACGTTTTGGCTAAATTGTTAAATTGGTCCATAAGCTTTTGAATTTTTTGTCCCAGTTGACGATAACTGCGGATTAATGTGGTAATCTCTATACGGACCATCTCTAATCCTTCTGTTACATCAATCGAACCATGAGCTGCTTGCACCACTTTGTGCCTCTGTGGCGCTACTTGCCGGTAATTATGTAAGAGTTTCTTCCGCCGTCCTGGAAATCACATCACAGGGAAACGGTGTGCACTGTAATGCTGCCATGTCGGTTTTCCAAAAACTCGGAAACACCTGCATAAATTCAGGAAAGGAACGATCTACCCAGAGAATGAGTTTGTTTCGTATTGCACTCTGTTCATCGATCAGTTGATTCCGTAAGGTAGCACCTACACGAAGCTAAAATGTGTAGATAACTGAATCGACCACCTTTCGCAAGATGAGCAATCACAAGTGCATCTTTTGCATCAGGTTTCGTCTGTAAATTATCATCTAACTCTTTTGAACGTTTCACAGGCATTAGATTGACCATAACTAACGGAATCCCTCGTTCCCCAAGGAACTAGGCAGAGATTCAGCCAATAATGCCCGGCAGGCTCAATTCCCACAATTACATCTTTTCTTTGATATTATTTCATGGCTTCTAAGAACCTGTTTAGAATCTATGGTATAATCTGTAAAAAAGGATATTTTCTATGATACATAATTATACAAGTAACGTTTCA
>NZ_QJTG01000094.1:0-2091 GCF_003217275.1 Bacillus sp. 196mf | reverse complement strand
CCCCGTTTTGACGCTTTGGGAAGTCGATTGTACATCACTTTGTCGATGTCATGTTGTATTTTTTGAACATCTTGGCTGACATGCGTTGCTATTTGGTAATAGTTATGCTTGCCAATGACAATGCTGTTGTACCGGTAGATTTCTTTTATTGCGTCAATGGAGTTTGGGACTTTCTGTATCTTTTTCACTTGCTCGGTTAAATCAAGTTTGATTTTCTCCAATGCTTTCGGTGCGATGTGCGTCATTGCAACGCATTTTTGCCCTTTGTCGTCTTTCCCCTTTTTAACAGCTTTGATAGTAAATCCTAAGAATTCACTTTCTTGCTTTTTAAGGTTGGTGACTTTGGACTTTTCCGTTGAGATGGGAAGTTTTAATCTTCCCTCTAGCCACATTTTGCTTGCTTCGAATATTTTCCGAGCATTGCTTAGTGTGTCTGTAAAAATTTTAAAATCATCCGCGTATCTCACTATAAACATTGGTTTGAGGTTAGACCTACGGAGGGCTTTATATACATGACCGTTGTCCCTTAATCCGTCTTTTCTGATGTATGTTTTTACGTTTCGCGCTTTAAATGTTTCCCATTGGTCGCTGACCCACCAGTCGAATTCATTGAGATTGACGTTGGCGAGTAATGGACTCAAGATGCCACCTTGTGGTGTACCTTTTGTAGGATATACTACTTTTCCATTAGGCATTTTAATTGGCGCTTTCAACATCTTTTGGATAATTGCGAGAAGCTGTTTATCATGAAATCCCATTGTCCATAGTTGGCGTCTAAGCTTTACATGATTCACTTCATCAAAGAACCCTTGAATGTCCACGTCAACGACGAAGGTCAATTTTTGTCTATTTACTTTCTTGACGACATCTGCCATGGCATGTTCTGCACTACGGTTAGGGCGAAACCCGTAACTTCTCGCGCAGAAGTGTGCTTCGCAGATTGGCTCCATTACTTGTAAAATGCATTGCTGGATAATCCTATCCCACATTGATGGAATACCGAGAGGTCTCATTTTCCCGTTTGGTTTAGGAATTTCCTTTCGTCTAACCATTTTTGGATGGTAGTCTTTAAAGCGTGTCTTAACCTCATTTAGAAAATCTTGTTGACTCAACTTTTCAATATCCTTGATGTTTACATTGTCACATGCCGACGTTTTACTTCCCTTGTTTCGCTTAATGTTGCGATATGCAAGAAGGATGTTGTTGTCAGATGTGATGATTGGCATCAGTTTATTGAAATTGTCTTTTCGTTTCGCTTTTTCGTACAGTCCGTCAAACATATCCGTCATACCGTAGTATTCGGCGTGTCTGAGTTTCTTGTCCTTAGGCGTGGTCTCAGTAGATTTACTCATGGTGTATCACCTCTCTTTTGGAGTTGGCGACCTTTTGAGTCATACCAGAATCCATGTTTTCAGATTGGTGAAATACCGTTTCCTCTAGTACGCAATTTAGCTTACGCTTATCATAGACTTGTGGCTGTTCCTCCTTCTCTCATTACAAGAGCTATCAACAGTCGTGCCACTACTTTCACTACTATTAAGGATACTTCCCTCGATTAATCGTTTCGTATCCAACTTCACCTGCCGGCGGAAATTTCATTCCACGTTAGTAGCTTTCGACGTTCCATTCAGACTATTATTGGTTTAAAGGTCTAGGACCTCCGATTTAGGTGCTCGCTTTACTCCGTGCCTAGCTCCGTTGCCTATAACAACGTTAGGAAATTTAAACGATAAATGTTAAATTTCCGTTAGGCAAATCTTATTTTCAGATTGTGAGTCATTTCTGACCCCTTAGTGTATCGAAGCGTACATTCGCAAGTTCGTCAGTGTTTACACATTCTCACCATGTCGGTTAACAGCATACGAAACTTCTTCAGTTCCATTAGGTTTATTACTCCTAATGGCTTTCGGTTACCTCTTCAGGCACTTCGGAAGGTGCTCGCATATTTTACCCTGCTTTCCACATCAATCTATGCCTAGATTATGCAGTCGGGAATCTCACTGGGGTAGTTTCAGGTCGTTACTCCCTCATTCCTACCGCTCGTCTGAACAGTTATCCTGTTCTTTTTTATTAAGAATTTAATTCTTATAA
>NZ_QJTG01000093.1:0-2182 GCF_003217275.1 Bacillus sp. 196mf | reverse complement strand
TATAAATGCTAGTTTAAATGTACACATTAACACTTGAATAAGCATGTACATTTTCAATAGGATTCTACATACTGACTTTGAGGTGGTTAGTGTGTATATCAAACTAGATATTCCAACGGAATTTACAATTAAAAGTCTTACAGACTTATCTAATTTTAAAAATTTAATGGAGAACTTAAAGATGAAAATAAATAAAAGTCAACTAGCACGAGAATTGAAGGTTGATCGACGTACCATTGATAAATACATGAATGGTTTTATACCAAAGGGGACCAAAAATAGAACATCAAAAATCGATGCCTATTATGAAGTGATTGTAGATCTTTTATCAGATGACACTAAACAAACTTTTTACTATATGCGGGTTCTATGGCAATATCTAACGGATAATCATGGTTTGCAATGTTCCCAGTCTACTTTTCGTGCTTATATCAATAGGAAACCTGAATTCAAAAAGTATTTTAAGGAGGGTAAACGTATTGCTTCAAACTTACCAGGAAAGGTTCGTTATGAAACACTTCCTGCTGAACAAGCGCAATTAGATTGGAAAGAAAGCATAAAGTTTGAAATGAAAGATGGTGAAACGGTATTTGTAAATGTGGCTGTACTTCTGCTATCTTATTCACGCTTTAGAGTTTTTCACTTGAATATTTCAAAATCCCAAAGTGTATTACTGTCATTTATGACAGAGGCATTTGAAGCGTTTGGTGGCGTACCGAAGGTGATCGTTACAGATAATATGAAAACTGTAATGGATGAGGCTCGTACAGAACATTTTTCAGGAACAATTAATAATAAGTTTGCACAATTTGCCCAGGATTTCGGATTTAAGGTACAACCTTGTATTGCAGGACGTCCAAATACAAAAGGAAAAATAGAAGCTCCAATGAAACTTCTAGATGAAATCCATGCTTATCAAGGCAAGTTTACTTTTGAAGAATTGTATGAATTTGTACAAAGGTTATGTAAAAGAATTAATCAAACGTTTCATCAGGGAACTGGTAAAATTCCTGTGTTTGCCTTAAAACAAGAAAGGAATCTCTTACAGCCACTCCCTGCGAGTACAATAAGAGATTCCTATAAGATTAAACATAAGCTTGTAAAAGTAAATGCATCAGGAATGATATCTTACAAATCAAATCAATACTCAGTGCCAGCTGAGTATCAAGGTAAGACCGTTGGTCTACAAGGCTATGATAATCAAATATATGTTTATCATAACATGAAGTTAATTGTACAACATAAAATCAGCCAATCTAAGCTTAATTATAAAGAAGAACATTATAAAAACGCATTGGCCAAGTCACTACCGAAATATCCGGACATTGACAATTTGGCGAAACAAAATTTATCAGTAATTGGTGAGGTATATAGAAATGAAGAATAGCTATCAACAGTTAACCGCAAACCTAGAATATTTAAAATTAAAACAAATGACACAACATTTAGGGGAAGTCGTTGATTTTAGTATTAATAATCAATTGTCATTCGTGGAAGCACTCGTTAAGCTGACAAACTATGAAATTGATGTAAGAGAACAAAATATGATTCATTCTATGGTAAAAATGGGCGCATTCCCTCATAGAAAGGAGATTGATGCATTTGATTTTGAATTCCAGCCAAGTATTAATAAACAACAAATCTTAGATTTTATTTCTCTACGTTTCCTAGAACAACAAGAAAATATAGTATTTTTAGGACCTAGTGGTGTTGGTAAAACCCATTTAGCGACATCGGTAGGTATAGCAGCAGCTAAAAAACGAACAAGCACTTATTTTATTAAGTGTCATGATTTACTTCAAAATTTGAAGCGTGCAAAGCTTGAGAATCGTCTAGAATCAAGATTAAAACACTACACAAAGTATAAATTGCTTATCATCGATGAAATTGGGTATTTACCAATTGATCCGGAGGATGCAAAATTATTTTTCCAACTCATTGATATGCGTTATGAAAAACGTAGTACGATTTTAACTACGAATGTAAATTTCAAATCATGGGATGAAATCTTTCAGGACCCTAAAATAGCTAATGCCATACTAGATCGTGTATTACATCACGCTACCGTTGTTAGCATTGTAGGACAATCATATCGAATTAAAGATCATTTTAGTAAAGAAAATGATTAAATTTGTACATACTTAAACAAGTGAAAATGTACATGATCATCTTGACATTTACA
>NZ_QJTG01000092.1:0-2335 GCF_003217275.1 Bacillus sp. 196mf | reverse complement strand
GATGGTAGTTGGGACCTTGTCCCTGTGAGAGTAGGACGTCGCCAAGCAAAAACCTAAGTCGTTTCGACTTAGGTTTTTTTGTGTTTATTTTTATTACTTAAAATATAAAGGTAAGAATTACCTTTTATAAGGGTATAGTCGAGATATAAAAGAATGTTTGTGATCTTATATAAAAAGGTTATGCGAAAAGTAGCAATCTAGCTCTTTTTGCATAACCTTTTGTGTTTTTAAAGGATTTTACATAAGAAAAAATCTATAATTAAGGTAGTTAACATATATTTTTGATGGGTGTGGGGGATTATGAAAGAAATATGCATGTTATTAGTGGCTGTTATATTATGGGGGACAGCTATTGCGCCAACAAAATGGGCGTTAGAATCTATTCAGCCGTTTACTTTGTTGTTTATTCGTCTTTTCTTTGCAGGTGGAATTTGTATGCTATTTTCATTTAAGCAACTACAAAAATCAGTTGTACATAAAAAAGTTCCATGGAAAAGAATGAGTTTGTTAGCTTTTACCGGTGTAGCTGGGTATTTTATGTTCACATCGTACGGTATTTCTTTAACAAGTGGATTACATGTTAGTATCATAGATGCTGCATTACCATTAGTTACAATTCTTTTTTCAGCAATCTTCTTGAAAGAGAAAATTCGATTGAATTATTGGATAGGAATTATATTGGGTGCTATAGGAGTACTCTTTATTACGATTCCATCTAAAAGTGCTGATCAAGAAGTGTCTTTAATAGGAGATATACTGATATTATTAAGTACTTTTCTATTTGCTTTCTACACGGTTTTGCTAAAACGACCAAAACAAGAACAGTATTTATCAAACGAGGTTTTTACAACATTAACTTTAATTATCGGAGCTGTTATTCTATTACCATTTGCACTGGTAGAAATTCTTTATTACGGTTTACCGAAGATTGAAACTTGGAAAACGGGACTTAGTGTAATATACCTTGTTATTGGAGCAACAATTTTAGCGTATTGGTTGTGGAATAAAGCGCTAGAGAGAGTTTCAGCATCAGTAAGCGGATTATATTTAAATGCATTACCATTAATAAGTATTGTTACTTCAATTATTCTATTAAATGAATCTCTGACATGGAGAGTAATAATGGGAGCAAGTTTAGTTTTAATCGGAGTAGGATGGGCGGATAAGCAAAAGTTATGTAATCTATTAAAAGGTAATAAGGTGAAGAATAGAGACTGTTAAACAGTATGATTTATATAATTGACATGTAAAAAAGATACCTTATATATGAGGTATCTTTTTTATTTAGCAAAGATAATAAACTAAAATTAGTATGGATATTCTTTGCTGTATTTATATGTGTCGAAATCATTTTGAAATATTGTTTGAACAAGTTGTATACATTCAGTATCATAAAAGCTTTCAAAAGTTGGATGACGGGGAAATAAAGGATCAGTAATATCGCCTTCGCTAAAATTCCCTTTATAAATCATGGCGGGAGTTTGATGATGCCATGATGTTGAGAACTCATTTATTGGTGCGTTTTTTAATTCGAAACGCTTTTCTAATTCTTTCATTTCCTGATCAAAGTTTTCTAAGTATATATAATTGGTGACATATTCTTCTTCACCAGCTATATATTGTTGTGTGAAATGTGGGTTAATATCACTTGCGTGAGCCCCTTTTATAAATAGATAATATAGAAATTGTTTAAATGAGATCCCTTTGGGGGAATTTTCATCTTGATATAAAAACTTTCGGATGGGTTTCCATTCGGGATTTTCCATATAAGGAGGTCCAATTAAGGATACGAAAGAACTGACTGCTCTCCTATAAGGGTTACGAACAAGTTTAAACGTTTCTTTTTGTTTTTCTCGCAACGCTACTCCTAGTCGTACACTATAAGCAGGTGTACTTTTGTATATATCATATTCATAATTATGAATGAAAGGACTATAACTTAGAGCTGTTTGCAATAAATCAATCTGGTAAAAGAACCAATTGGCAAGAGAAGTGCAACCGCTTTTTTGACTCCAAAATAGAATGATGGGAAACTTCCTATGATAGTGTGGGCTTCTTGAATGGGCGCTTATGGTGTTTAATAAAGAAGGATCGAACAAGTTCTACACTCCTTTCAGTTATTTTACTGATATGTATGAGGAATAAAGAGGGGGTATGAGAGTCTTTTTCATCTTTTTTTAAAAAATGAAAGATTAATATTGACTATTATTATATAGAGGTGTAATATAGGACAAGTCGCCGATGACATTAACGTCGCAAGCGACAAACGAAATAAAAAACTTAGTTGACATTAACTAACGAAGATGTTAACATAAGGAAGTCGCAAATGAGCGAC
>NZ_QJTG01000091.1:0-2369 GCF_003217275.1 Bacillus sp. 196mf | reverse complement strand
ATGAGTTGCCCATAAAGGTGACATTCTAATCGTTCTTGTTTAATAGATTTACAACGATGAATTTGAAACCAAGATTTCCATATTTTAAATAACAGCTCAATTTGCCAACGCAGTGAATATAGATCATAAATTTTCTCTTTTGGTACCCATTCCGTAGGAATGTTTGTCATATATACCGTAATACCTTGTAAAAGTTTTGTACGCTCTGTATATGTAATTCCTTTTTTCTTTTCGCGAATAGCTCGATCACGTAGACGTTTCTGTTTTTGCTCCTCGGTACATCTATAAACTACAATTCGAGTAGGCAGTTTGTCTTTACTCCCTACATATACATCATGTAATTCATACACTTGGCCAGGCTGCAATTGTTTCATGATGTCTTCCAAATGAATTTGTATATATACGGCTTTTAATTGAGCGGGTTTTGTTTTAAATACTACTGTTTCAAATTCTTTTCTATATATTTTAGTGGGTAACTTTAGACGTGATAAATAATATCCTTGCTTATCTTGAATAGACTTAAAGTCTTGTAGACGAAAATATCCTAAGTCACGAATATATAGTTCATTCTTTTGTGCCATGCCTGTTCGAGTCGCACCATACGCCTGACCACTTCGTTTTCCTGGTTCAATTTTCACACCAGCTTTATGACTACATCCTCCGGCACCAGGATAGGTAGATGCGAATGCGCTCAAAGTAGGAAGAATGAGAATGAGAAATCTTAGATACACCTCCAATTTTAGCTTGTAGAAGTGTAGTAAATACAGTTCGAAAGAAGGCTACAGAAGCAGAGTTAAATCGACGATTAATAAAAATCTCATACAAGGTTAGTTGTGTTTAATTTTTCACCAACCACATGTAGTTTCACTTTTATTTAATAAACTCTTTCATCTTTTCCGCTGCTTTTTTAAAATCAAACCCTGGGACATCTATATCTTTTTGGAACACTTCAAGCGTATCTTTACTCTCTTCAAATAGACTTCCGTATTTACTGATATGTTCCATTATTTCCTTACATTGTTCTTTATCTTCTTTTTCAAAAGCCGCTTGAAGTTTCCATATTTGGCCTAACTTATGCAAATTAAGAATATCTAGCACAATTAAATTCTCCTCTACTTCATATAGCTTTTTAATATCTTCATCCAAGTTTTCCTTTTTATCTTGATCAGTTTCTTCGCCTCTAAGCTTCAATAGATCTTGCTTTAAACTATTTACAGCATGGCGATTTACATTTATTATCTCACGCCCATATTTCTCACTTATTCCTAATACATCCTCTTTTTCTCTGTCAATCTCACTCTTACCATCAACTTTTTCCAACTTCCTAATTATGTTTTTTTGGTTTTCGGAGAGGTCCCCCTCTTCACTAAGCTTTCTTTCATACTTCACCATCATATCACCTAAATTTTCCAATATACCATCTAATATCTCTTTATTCTTCTCCCAGTCTAGCTTATCATCAGCCACTTTCTCTTTCATGTCATTCAGTTTCTTTTTATCTTCTTCTTGTAAAGTATTTTGTTTTTCTAATGCAGCCACAATACCAAGTACGTCACCTGTATCTTTACGTATTACAGCGTCTTCCAATTCTAACAAAGTACCAGGTGTACTTTTCTCTAATATATTCATGAGTTGCTCGACATATTTAGGATCTTCCACGTTCTTAATTAGTAGGACTTTTGTTTCATTCGGAATATCTGAGTGTATCAGTGTGTAAAGATTTTGTAATTTTTCAGAAGCGAAATTTTCCAGCTTAGTTCTTTCAAAAAGATTGATATTATCCGCTTCTTTTCGAAGTTTTATGAGCGTATCCGAAACTACCTTATCTCTATTTAATTTCTCTACACCTATTTTATCAATTATCCTTTCAAGTTTATCGTATATCCCTGTTCTCTTATCCGCCATTGCTAGTTGAATCTCGTTTAACTCCTCCATTGCTTGCTTTAGTTTTATTTCGCCGTTTTTCACCTTTTTTATTAGTTCTGTTACTTTCTTATTTCTTGCCCCTTTATCTGTTCCGGATAACTTTTTGTCAATATCTTTCCACTCACCCTCTTGTCTTTTACGTATTTCGAATTTTACATCCTCAACGTCTTTCTCTTTTTGCTTCTCTTTTTCCTCCTCTTTCCCTCCAGATATCTCTTTTAGTTGTTCTACGAGGTTATCCCTTTTCTCCTTAGCTGCATCTACATCCTTTTGCCAGGCGTCTATTTTCGTATCAGCATCTTCAATAGTATCTCTATTTTCTTTTAATTCTTTTAAGGTATTCTCGTTCTGTTTAATATCCTTGTCTAATTCCTTGATTTGTTCTTTAATTTTTTCTTCTTTACTTTCTTTTTCTTTACTTTCTTTTTCTTTACTTTCTTTTT
>NZ_QJTG01000090.1:0-2386 GCF_003217275.1 Bacillus sp. 196mf | reverse complement strand
TAATGTCAACTAAGTTTTTCATTTCGTTTGTCGCTTGCGACGTTAATGTCATCGGCGACTTGTTCTATATTACACCTCTAAAGTATAATCGTCAATACGTTTTTAAAAAAACTTTATATTTTATAGATTTCATTTACGTATTTCTTCTATAGTTATATACAAGCACCCTACAGAACAATCTATGGGGTGCTCTTCTACCATAAAAACTATTGTTCTTTCGACGGCACCGAACAACTTCCATCAGTACAAGAAAGATCGCTTCCACCATCTGCTGAAAGTTCCTGTAACTTCGGTGCAGGATTCTCTTCTTCCCACACTTGCTGAAGTGCACCAACAAAAGTTTCAAGTGGTTGTGCACCTGAAATAGCATACTTTTGATTAATAATAAAATAAGGCACTCCCGAAATTTGATATTGCTGAGCAATCGCTTCATCAATTCTAACATCATTTGCGTACGCATTTTTATCATTAATAACATTTAAAGCTTCTTGCTTATCTAAACCTGAGGCTTCAGCGATAATAGCAAGTGTATCCACATCACTTAAATTTTTCGATTCAGTGAAATATGCAAAAAGTAGATTCTCCGTAATCTCCTTTTCTTTTCCATGATTCTTTGCAAACTTCGCAAGACGATGCGCATCAAACGTATTCGTCGGCTTCATCTCATCAAAATTAAAACTCAAACCCATACTAGCTGCATGATTTCCTAGCTGTACGTTATTACGCTTAGCTTCTTCAATACTAATTCCATACTTTGATGCAAGCACTTCATTAATACTTGTTCCAGAGTAAACGGGAGTATTCGGATCCAACTCAAAACTTTTAAACTCAACTTCAACATCCTTCTTATGTGGAAATTGCTCTAAAGCCATCTCTAATCTACGTTTCCCAATATAGCAAAATGGGCATACAAAATCCGACCAAACCTCAATTTTCATATAAACACCTCATTAACATTTAGTTTTCAATCATTGTAGCACTGAGATTAAGGAATTCAAAAGTTTTTGCTCTATCTCCTTCATATAGTACATACAAAAATACACTTATAGCAGACTACCTAATTAACAAAAAAACGATAATCAAAAGGATTAACTATTATCCCTCTGATTATCGTCTATATAAATGCAACAACTTTAATTATGCCGGAATATACTTCCCTACGAACTTCCATACGGTATTCCAATATTTATTCGAATCTACTTTCTCCGCTTCTCCATGCCCAGCACCTGGAACAATTAATTTCTCTTTTTCTACTTTTGCAGCATTATATACTTCATCTAACATTTCAAAAGGAACGAATGTATCAGCATCCCCATGAATGAATAGCATAGGTGTTTTACTTTTCGCTACTTGTTTTACAGCTGAAGCTTCTTCTAAATCATATCCAGCTCTTAATTTTGTAACTGTATTTGCCGCATTCATAACAGGAAACTTCGGCAAGTGGAATAAATCTTTTAGCTGATAAGTAAATTCATCAATAACGGTTGAGTATCCACAATCTTCAATAATAACTTTAACATTAGAAGGTAAATCTTCTCCTGAAGTCATCATTACAGTTGCCCCGCCCATTGAAACACCAAATAGAGCTATTTCAGCATTAGGATCTTTCTTTAAGATTTGTTGAATCCAAATCAAAACATCTTTACGATCATGCCAGCCCATACCAACATAATCCCCTTCACTATTTCCGTGACCACGAAGGTCTGGTGCTATGACATTATAGCCTTGTTCATAAAAGTTACGAATATACTTCGTCATTTCTGATGCTCTACCATTGTATCCATGAACCACAATTGCCCATTTATGACTAGATGATTCATTCATATATTCATAGCCTTTTAAATTCAATTTATCGAAAGAACGTATAGTTAATGTGTTAGGTTTATACTTCGATACGAAGTTCGCATTCTTTTCTTCATTTGTAGCCAATACATCTCCCGATGCATTTACCGTTTCTACTAAATGAGGATTATCTTGCAAAAATTCTTTTTCTTGTTTCGCATTCAATGCGTAGTTATAAAAATAATTCCCAACTAACATATACACGATTAATAGAAGGACTAAGACTACTATAGTAATTATACCTATCCTTTTCATATTATCTCCTTTTCTAACTTAAATCTTCTTATATTAAAGTACATCAAAAAACAACTGTACTATTTTAACACACCAGTCAATCTTATCTTTAAGAAATAAAATAGAAAATCTTAAATTACATATCAAAAATCACGAAAGAAATCGAATAAAACTTATATAAATATGTAATTAGCTTTGAAAAGAAGTTACAAAATACAAAAAAGACGAGTCATTCTGACTCGTCTTAAAGTTGCTTGGCGACGTCCTACTCTCACAGGGACAAGGTCCCAACTACCATCGGCGCTAGAGA
>NZ_QJTG01000089.1:0-2483 GCF_003217275.1 Bacillus sp. 196mf | reverse complement strand
TTAAGAATAACCAATATGTTGAACAGTTTTTAACTGTTTTGAAGGGAATCCCATTTTATTTTTGTTCTTAAGTTGATGGGCATGGGGTCACCATATCAAAAAAAGAAAATTGTACGTTTAGACACAATTTGGACACAAATTAACCGATTCCCTGTAGGTTAAGGAATCGGTTATTCAATTTATCATTTTTTTATAGGGTTTTTCTCTCGTAATGGTCTTAAATTATTAAAATTTGTTTTTTCATTTAAGTTCCAAACATAATCACCTGTCAACGTAATATGTTCCCATCCAAGTGGAGATATATGTTGTAAATATTCTTCTGGAATGTCCACGCCTTTTGCACGTAATGCATCTACTGCACGTGATACATGTATTGAGGTTTTTTCATGAAATTATATGCAAACAAAAAGAAAAGCGAGCTCTTTTATCTCGCTTTTCTTATATACAAGGGATTTAATGACAGATTATTTATAGTATACAATAAATATGAATAACATATAGTCATTTTACTATTTTATCAATACCGGTTTTGATATTATCACATTATATTTATTATTATATATTTATTATGTGTTTTTTAGACTGAAAAAATAGGTACTGAAATTTTTATGTTAATTAGACTACATGGTTGTAAGAAAGGATTGTTGGTAGAATGGTATTTACAGATTTAGAACGCTCTTTACAACAGGGGTTTCTCACTGATATTCGAGGAATTGTTCGTACGCTTCTTCAGGATATGGACTATGTTGTTGTAGAGGAAGATAAATCTTTTATTACGGATGCGTTTGTTGAGCAAGTAATGGTCTATCTAGAAAAAACACGTGTTTTTCAGAAGTGGATAGAAGTGGATTTTTCTACTGTTGAGCTAACAGAACTATTGCAACAGATGGAACACTCTATGCGGAGAAGAAAGTCTACCTTAAGACAGCGGAATTATTTTAACAGTTTACTATATGATTTAAGTCTACGAGAAGATATTCCAAAGGATTATTTATGTATGAAAAAGAGACTATTGCAATTGGAGCATCTGAAGGAACAGCAGAAAAAGGAAAAACTTCAAAATTAGGTCTCTACGAAGCAAATTAAAGTATTAAAAATTTCTTGGAGGAAAACGTTTGGAAGAGCATTAGAAATACCAGAGAATATAAAACAGAGTGAAGTAAATGAATTATTTAGTAAGATACATCGGAAGCAATGTAAGATACAAAGAGGAAATAGGGAGAATTTTGAGGAATAATATAGTTATAAGAATATAGATACTTAGATGAAGCCCTTGTATATATAAAACATTGGCGGAACAAATAGATGATATTAGGATATAAAAAACGTTCATCCAAAAAGGGGAAGATATTATGCCAAAAGCTTTCTATATGGATATTGAGTATTACGAGAGACCTGCAGATATATTGCGGATGCTTGGACATCCTATGCGTTTGATGATCGTTCGAGAATTAATTTCGAAAGGTCCATTAAATGTATCCGAGTTACAGAAGTTACTACGTGTTCCACAATCTACAATGTCACAGCAGTTAATAAAGTTAAAACAGTTTAAGATCGTTTCCTATGAGCGAAAAGGAAATGAGGTTTATTATATAGTGAGTGACGAAAAAGTAATTGAGGGCATGAAGAGAATAGAAGGTTTGCAACAGTGGATGTAAGAAGACCTGGAGAATATTTCTACAGATTGAGATAAACTTTTTTATAGTATATATGGTTTTAAAATAATGTAAACGATTACGCGATATGTGGAATATTATATTTTTTAAAAAAGGAGGGCATGTTTATGAAAGCAACAGGTATTGTACGAAAAGTAGATAATTTGGGACGAATTGTAATACCAAAAGAAACAAGAAAAACTTTACAGGTGGAAACAAGCGATGCTTTAGAATTTTTTGTAGAAGAAGATGCGATTGTTCTACAAAAATATACACCTCATGGTACTTGTCCTATCACAGGAGAAATATCTTCAAGGAATGTAAAACTAGTAGGTGGAAAGCTGACGTTGAGTCCAGAGGGGCTAAAACAACTGTTAGCTGAACTAGAACAATACAAAGTAACTGTATGAGAAGAATAGGGGGAGAATTCATTGGAAACGAAATTACAATCATTTCAAAAGGATAGAGGTAAGAACATACTATTTTCACAGGAACACTTATTACAAGAAGCGTTTCAAAAGAAGAAGGATATCACGTTAATCCTGTTAAAAGGACTACATATAAAAGGAATAATAAGAGGATATGATACTTTTTCTATTTTAATAGAATATGAGGGGAAACAACAGCTTGTATATAAACATGCAATCTCCACAATTCGATTCTAAACTAAAACAGTAGCGTGATTCCTACTGGATTCATGCTACTGTTAAAGAAGTATTATTTAGCTTTTACAGCTTCTTTTAATGCTTTCCCTGCTTTAAAGGCAGGTGTTTTTCCCGCAGGGATCGTAAGAGCTTCACCAGTATGTGGATTGCGTCCTTCACGGGC
>NZ_QJTG01000088.1:0-2529 GCF_003217275.1 Bacillus sp. 196mf | reverse complement strand
TGTAGGGTAAGAACCCAGCGCCTTAAGACCTCTCGGTCTTAGGTTTCCGAGAACTCCCCCCCGAACCGTACGTACCCCTCTCAAGGTATACGGCTCTCCGTCTCTTCAGTCTAGCTTCCCGTTATGCAGGTCACGATGACACTTTCGACAAAGTATCATTGTTTTACGGTTCCTTGCTATCATCTGTCTTTCCCATTTCTTTTTCCCTTTAAGGTTCTTTAACTTTCGAACATGATGAACTTCCATTGAGCCTTCTTCAGCCTTACACCATTCACATTGATTAGCCATCAACCTTTGAATAAGCGATGTTCGGGATTGGTAGGATACTTCCGAAGGAAGTTTTTCTATATCCTTTTTAGTTATAGGAGCTTTATTCCTACGAAATCCCTTATCATAAAGCACTTCCGTTTTCTTGCCGGACTTTATCTTATAACTGACTTGGAATATTCCATTCACCATAAATTTTTGTTTAGCTTTTCCTAAGGTAGTACGGTACTTATTTGCTAAGGTTTTATACATAGAGTACTCCAGGAGATACTTATAACTGTTTAAATGGCACACATTCACTGCCAGTTGATAATATTGATAGGTTCCACGTATTTGAGCGTTATAGTTCCTTAAAATCTCAAGAGGCACTAATTTAATTAACTCTGGACGGTGAATTGGTTTCCATTGACCTGTCTTTTGGTTGATTTTTATTACCCCTTTTTTAAATAGGCGACTATAAACAAGATCAGTAGGCATATATAGTTCACACTTTAGTGAGAATGCTCTTGTTTTTATTCCATCACTTCGTCGTTTGGAATGGAAATCTCGTCCAACTTTAACGTCGTAGCCTAAAAATCTAGCTTTATTTCTTGTGTTTGTTATAAGTGTTTTCTCCTCGGATAACGTTAGCTTAAGTTTAGATTTCAAGAAATTAGCGATGTCTTTCTTTGCTCTATTCGCATCTTCCTTACTCCCAATAACTCCAATTAAAAAATCATCAGCGTATCTCACATATTGAATTCGTTTATAATTCTCATCCATTGGATATCCTTGGGGCGTGTGTTCTCTTTCAGCTAATAACTCACGTATTTTATTAGTCAGCTCTTTTTCTCGTACTTCATCTTTTTCTTTAGCTTCCCTTAGTTTCTTCTTAGCCCTATTTATCTGATGTTGGATTTTAGAGTAGGTTGGATTTGTCCTTCTAATCTTTCCTACATCAAAAGTTGACTTATACTGATTCATAAAATTATCTAATTCATTTAAATAAATATTCGCTAATAAAGGGCTAAGTATACCACCTTGCGGTGTACCACTAAACGTCTTATGGAACTTCCAGTCTTCTAAGTAACCGGCTCTAAGAAACTTCCATATAAGCGCAATAAATTGTTCATCATCTATCCTCTTCCTTAGAGTATGGATAAGGATATGATGATTAATATTGTCAAAAAAACCTTCAATATCGCCCTCAATAAACCATCTACTCCCAGTAAACGTGCTTTTCACCTGAAATAAAGCTGTATGGCAGCTCTTTTCAGGGCGGAAACCATGAGATAACTTACTAAAAGTCGGTTCATAGATAGATTCTAATAGGTTTTTTATGACTTCTTGGACTAACTTATCTTCTACGGAAGGTATGCCTAACGGACGCTTTTTCCCATTTTTCTTTGGAATATAAACTCTTCTTACTGGTTTTGGCTGATACGAATAATCTCTTAATTTATTAATTAATTCCGAGATTCTTCTTTCAGACATTCCGTCAATGGTTTTTCCATCTGTTCCAGCAGTCATATTTCCTTCGCTAGCGTATATGTTTTGGTAGGCTTCAAGGAAAAATAATGGATTGTACAGATTTCGATATAATTTCTTGTATTTGTACCCTGCTTTCTTACTGTGAGATGCTAGATTTTCTAATACGATTTTTGGGCTTCGCAAGAGCCTCACGCCCCTTCCCAATTTAATATTAGTCGAAAAGACTGTTCTCCTTCGCCTTGTACGAGGCTTTCCCTCGCTCTGACTACTACGAGAACTCCGTTACCATATTGGATTTTCATGAGCCACATACCTTGCTTTTTACACTTGGTATCATCCTCAATAGCCTCCTTACGAGGCGCTCCAAGTTAGGTAATCCCCATTTAGTACATATAGAGACTAGACTAATTATGATGTCGGATGCCACTTTCGTCCGTTACTTGTTATTCAAGTTAGTCAGTCTTTGGTCTGCCATACGTAACACGTATGTTCAATGGAAACTTCGGCAATATTTCCATTCTTAGACTGCGAAGCGTTTCAATGACCCTGCACTTCGGGCGACGATACTCCACTTTGGACTATGGTTCAAGCAGTTTAGCCTTCATCCTTATTCATAACATTTTTACCTTGCCCCTCAGTCGTACCTAGGTCATTTTGGTAACTTAGGGCTTTCCTTGCATGCTCTGGTCCCCTCCGGGTTTCCCCTTCTAGGTAAGCAAGGTGGTAAATGAGTTAAGCACAGACTCCCATCTCTTGTCTAAGGAGATTCTCTACATGCCCGTATGGGCGCAC
>NZ_QJTG01000087.1:0-2525 GCF_003217275.1 Bacillus sp. 196mf | reverse complement strand
TTATACATGATGATATTTTATAGTGGACTTATATACATACGAATGTATATGTGAAAAATCCAAATCCGGAATATTTTAAGAATGGTGCCATTAAAAAACAATCAGAATACATACAAATCAATGTTATACAGATTTTGAATCAACTTAAACCTGGAGAAACGGTAGAATACCAGCAAGCTTATATTGGCGATAAACAACAACTGTTTGCACGCGTTATTTTTAATCGATTAACAGATAAGCAACTTCAAAAACGACGAGCGAAGATCGTGGAAAAAGAAAAATAGAACGTACTCAGAAAAAAGTAAAATGATAGTGGGATTAAACGTGTACGTGACGAATATACCTTGGGAATGGGTTCCGATGGAACAGGTACATGAGTTATATACTTTACGTTGGCAAATAGAGATTGTCTTTAAAACATGGAAATCACTCTTCAAAATAGACCATTATCGTAATGTAAAACAGGAGCGATTAGAGTGCCAACTATATGGAAAGTTAATCGCTATTTTCCTATGTTCCTCTACAATGTTTAAAATGCGTCAACTTCTTTTACAAAAGAAGAAAAAAGAGTTAAGTGAATATAAAGCGATTGGTATGATTCAGGATCATCTATCTCTTTTGTATCAAGCCATACAGAGAAACACCCACGAAATAACAAAGGTCCTAATCCGCCTGTTCCACCTTCTAGAGAAAAACGGGCGGAAATCTCACAGATATGAGAAGAAGACTGTTTTTGATATCATGGGTGTTGTCTGTGAGTATAATGGATTGAAAAAACAAAAGAAAGTTGCATAATTTTAAAAATGAAACCCGTTAGGGTTTATTTGGGATGCGTATTTTTAAGAGTATGCTTGTATTTTAGGAATATTTTGATCCAATGAGTCGAAAGCTCAGGTTGTTTTTACCCTTAAGTTGATGGATGTGTATGGTGAGGCCTAGTATGTCATAAAAAAGTGATTCTTTTTGAATTATTTTCCATGTGGATATTGATTTGCATATTCTACATAACGCTTTACTGATAGATGAGAAAGGAATCCTGTTCTTTTTATGACTTCCTCTGTAGACATATTTCTTTCTAGACAGCGTAGAATATAGGTGTTCCGTAAGTGCTGTGCTGAAATTCCTTTTCTCAGTTGCGCTCTGGCTACTTCTAATCGAATCATCTTTTGCACAGCAATGGCTGTTAGTGCTTTGGGAGCATCATTGTCATACACCCAACGAAATGTCCCTCGTTTAAAATCAAATGCAACCAATAACGGATCTGTACTGTGATATCTAGGACGAACTGGTTCAGGTATCGTTTTATAGTACGTAAATAAACGTATTTTATCCTCTTCCTTTAACATGATCCTTCTCTCTGTCCCTTTGTTATGTAGAACAGTAATCATGTTCTTTCCCAAGTGCACCTGTTGCATCTGTAACGATACGAGTTCTTGTAGTGTGAGCCCATAATCCAAAAGAAGTGATAGGATGGATACATTTCGATCTATGAGAAGCGGTCGAACGGAAAGTTGTTCTTCTGATAATCCTTCAGAAGAAGAAAGAATGTTTTTCAGCTTTTTCTCTTCTTCCTTTGTAATAAAGTCCTCCTTGCGTAGGGCCCGATTCGGTGGAGTGATTCCCTGCATTTCTACAATAGGACTTGGAATACCCAAGAACTGATACAATTTCTTTAACACGACTGCAATGCGATGAATGGTTTTCTCTCCATACTTACGTTTGTATATGAGTTCCTGAAAATAGGCTTCAAAATCTTCTTTATCTATCTTGTTCCATAAGTTCTTTTCTTGAAAACGATTCGAGGTTTGCAGCCATCTTCCAAAGTCCTCAATATCATAGACATATCGTTTAATTGTGGATGTTTTTCTTCCACGACTAGCTAAAAAGAAAGAAAAATTTTGTAAGGTATCCTCAAATTCTTTTCTATTCATGTACCTATCACCTCACTTTTTCTGTACAATTTTCATTTCAGCTTAGCTGGGTATTTCCAATCTCGCTTATCTTGTTTATCAGGTTTTGTTTTTGGCTTCTTTCGCTCTATTTTGTTCTTCACCTGATTTTGTTGTTCTAATGTATCTAACTTTGTTTGCATTTTCTCCATCTGTTCTTTTACTTCTTTAAGTTCCAACTTAATTTCTGATAGCAATCTTAAAATGGCATCGCCTTTATTCATAACAACCACCTTACTTCAGAAGATGAGTATTTTCTCAATATATAATAGATTGAATTTTCTGTTTTATTCAGTATAATTAAGAAGAATAACTGTCATTATTCCCTTCTCGTAGGACGGACTATGCCAATAGAACCGTTCTTTTTTTATGTTGATCCTTTTTATTATCTAGAAATTCATTATACTATGAATTTGAGTGACTTTCATTTCATCTTTTATCTATGGACAGATTATTTCAATAGTCTGTTCTTTTTTATTCATAAAGGTACACCTTTTGATACTCTTTGTTTTTTATAGATTTATAGTACCAAAAGGTTTTAATCCACCGTTTCGGAACGTTTCTTTAATATGTATA
>NZ_QJTG01000086.1:0-2787 GCF_003217275.1 Bacillus sp. 196mf | reverse complement strand
TATTTCAATGAAGATGGGACGAAGCATGTAGGAGAAGGTTGGAAAGAAATTGATGGCAAGAAATATTATTTCAATGAAGATGGTACACCATATACTGGTTGGAAAAAAATAAAGGGAAATGAATATTATTTTAACGGTAAAGAAGGTATGCAGACTGGTTGGAAAGAGATAGAAGGAAAATGGTATTACTTTGATGAAGGTGGCACCACACCAACAGAAGAGGAACGAAAAGGTATCAAGCAAACAGGTGGATGGAAAGAGATAAAAAACGAATGGTATTATTTTGAAGAAAATGGTGTCATGAAAACTGGTTGGTTAAAGAAGGACAATAAGGAATATTATTTTGACAGCGATGGAAAAATGGTGAGAAATGGGAAAAAAGGGATGGTCGCAGATAATATATTGGGTTGGAATACGCATTACTTCGATGAAGAGGGAGTATGGTACCTGAGTGACTGGTAGGTTAGAAAAGAAATAGAATTTTGGTAAAAAGGTAGCATGAAAACGGGGTAGCAGAATGCATTTGGTTGGGATCTACATTACTTTAAAGAGAAAGAAGGCCTATTTGATTGATCCGATTGAAAAAGAACGATACAGGGTACGGAATGGAACCGGTAGAGAAGAAATGTAGTAGGATGCCCTAGATAAACCTAATAAACAGGAAATGTTTCTTCTGTTCAAGGAACGTTTATGAAAAAGATAACCAAATAAGAAACCTAGTATACGAGACAACGACTCTGTTAGATACGTATCTCGTATACTAGCAATATATAAAAAGGAAGGTATAGGAACATGAAACAGAAAAAAGCAACGATTTTATTAACCGCAGGATTAATTTTAGCGCCAGTGGCGGCATCGCCATTTGCATCTCTTGCGCCATTTGAGAAAACGGTAGAAGCGGCACCGAATGATGCCTCGAAGAAGAATCAGAAGAAAAAACCTGTGAAAAAGCAACCTAGTGATCTATCGGCTTTTGCACAGCAATTTGAAGAGAAAGTTTATAAAAAATCCAATAAAAATGTAAACTCTAAAGCATTTGCTACAATCGAAAAAATTACAGAATCTACTTTGAATAAAAATTTGCATAAAAATAAAGGGAAGATACTAAATAAGAAAGAATTCGTAGAAGTAGAAAGAATAGATCAGGAAATTGAAAAACATGGAATTATCTTGTCTGAAGATTTAGAAATAGAGCAGTATATAAAAGTACCTGAGACTAATATCTCAAAGATTCCAGGTACGGTAAATGAAGTATATAACTTCTCAATAGGAGAGACGCAAGGACAGATTACAAATAAAAGTAATGTCAAGGTGAAGCTGAAGGTCCCGCAGGGCGAAAAAGTATTACTTTTGAAAAACGGTCAAATTCTCATGAAACGTGGTCAAACAATTGAGTTCTTACCAGAAAACGTAGTGGAGGAAAAAATAGATGGGCGAACTGTAAGAGTAGTAAAAGGGCATATACTTAAGCCTTTTGAGGCTTTAACAAAATATTATACGGGAAAATGGTCACAGGGGCTTACTGAAGAACAAAAAGAGTCTATATACCAATATACAGAGACAGAGGAAGATAACAAAGAATCTGGTTATAAAAACATCAATGGAACTTTAAGAGGTACTGTAAAGCTTGATAATCCCGAGAAGGTTAACAAAAATATCAATAATATCAAATCGGCATTGGAACAAGCTTATCTTCCCCAAAAATTAACTGTGCATAGATTCGTAGAGGAGGAAGCAATAGGAGAAAAACTGGGATTTCTAAAGTCTGCGTTTGCTTTCTTTGAACAGAAAGACGAGTTAGAATCCTATGGTAACTTTATTCAAAAATCGATAGGTCTTGTGGAACAAAAGATAAATCAGACGTTTGTAGATCCAGCATTTACTAGTACCACTCTGCGTAAAGAAAATGTATTTTTAGATGGGGTTACAAAAAAGGACCATTTACAAAAATATGCAAGACCTATTCGTTTCGATATAACCCTTTATCCCGGAGCTCATGCAGCATTATTGACAGGTGGAATTACAGATTTACCAAAAGAGGAAGAAGTTTTAGTACAAGCTGGGAGTACTTATAAGATTACGGGCGCATCCACTGAGATTGTAAAAATTAATCTTGATGGACCGGATGAACCAGAGAACAAAATGCCTATCTTGGTCATCAAAATGGATTTATTAAACACACCATTAGAGGGAAAGTAAAATAGGGTTCTATTGTAACGAGTTTATCCTCTTGAAATTTCAAAATAAGTTACGAAATATACACGAATTCGCATGAAAAATTCGATACTTTAAGCAATTTTTCTAATTTACAACAAAATCATATAAATCTGAATGGTTTCGATTCCTTTAATTGTAAACGAGTTACATTTCGCTGAAGGTATGATATAGAAGGAACTCTGGTAAAAGAGTTCCTATTGATAAGAGAAAGTATCAGATGTCTGATACTTATAGTGTGAACATAAGGGATTTTTTTATACACAAGATGTAGCAAAGCAGCTAGCGAACGCTAACTGCTCAGTAGTAGAAGAGAAAACCCAAGAAGTTTTCACATAGCTTTGTATCAAATTGTAGGCGATTCAAAGCTTATGAATAGTATGAATCAATTTTAGCGTTCTATACGGAAGAAAAAAACACGTTAATACAATGGCTCAAGTAACAGACTTCGTATCATAGACACAGCTTGTTTCGTTTAAGATATAGGGAGTCCTCCCTGCCATTTAACAAACAGCATATCTGGTATATTCCAAGATCAGATGTTTAAAAAATTGAAAAAATAGGTCTCGAAGA
>NZ_QJTG01000085.1:0-2953 GCF_003217275.1 Bacillus sp. 196mf | reverse complement strand
TATTGAATTTTTAGGATTATGTACCCACTTTACTCATCAATTTAAAAATAGTAAAAATTCCGTTGAAGATTATTCTTGTGTTCGTAACATGGACGGCTTAAAGGAACGTTTAGGGCGCAATGCGAAAAAGGTACGTAAATACCTAGAAATCATCTCGCCAATTTTTAAATTTGATGCTGCTATACAAAAGGTTCGAAACCCACGTAAAGGACGCATAGCTCGTATACGTGAAAAAATCCAACAAATCGTTATCACTCAATTTACGGTTATCATGAATCCTGCATGTGTGATTGAAAATGACCGAGCTGAAATTAAGCAAGCTGAAGCTAAAATGCGTAAAGAAGCAACAGCCCGTCTTGAATCCATTGGCATAGCATTAACTACTAAAGATCGTAAAGACATTGTTGTTTCTTATAAAGGAGAAGTATCGCGAATCGCTACATATATTAAAAACAAACAACTTCGTGATGCTTTTATGACTTATACCATGAGTTATGCAATGGATCAATGTGAAAGTTTCTTAGCACTTGGAGAAAAAATAAAATCTATTGGTGGAATGATACGAGCAAAACTGCGTGAATCGTTTATTCCATGGGCGGAACGATATTTAGACGATGATACGCGTCATGCACTTGTACTGGAACTCATTTCTCATGATATTGATGTACCTGATGCATTCAGACTTACTTAAATTTTAAAAATGAATAGATTCTGAGCCTTGTTCAAAAAAATCAATAAGGACAGGGCTATTTGTTATGTCGAAATTTAATAGACAGTCCTTCTATTACTTTACAAATCTCAAAACAGTAGGTTCAATTTTCCCTTTCCCTACTGTTTTTTTATGTTTTTATACACTGAGTTACGTCAGAATACTTGTGGAATTGTTAATAACTTAATAACTTAATTGTGTAAACCTTAATAAATTATTTTAAAGCTTGTATAGAACTGAATAATATGTAGTTCTACTTATGGAAATGTTAGTATTTCGATTTGAGTTTTTAGACAACTCTTGCATCCTCAGAGCCACAAGGGTTTCCACGATTTTCTTTTCATCTATATAGTATTTGTATCTTTTATATAATTATTGAACCTTTTATATAATTATTGGAATTATTACTTAATAAATGAATTTATACATGAATAAGTGAAAAATTAATAAAAACTTTATTCCTTAATACATTTAAAATTTATAGGGAATCCTGACAACCTGCGTAAATAGAATAAAAACTTTTAGGGAAACTTGACTAGTTTTAGGGATACACAAGGTTTTTCAGAAATCCCCTAGAATTGCTACAGCAACTCACTTAATCTTTAAAACTGTAATTAGGAGTTGATTGTATGAGTCAAGTAATCTCATTACAGCGTCCACAACGTCCATTAAACAGTTCGGACGTTGTAAACAAGCTAAACATACCCCCAAGCACATTGCGAACATATACGGCGCATTTCAGACGTTTGGGCCATACATTCCAGAAAAAGAATGGCCGAATATTGTATTCAACTTGTGATGTAGAGCTATTTAAACAAATGATGGAATTACATGAACAAGGTTTTGGGACAATTCCTGAATGTGTTTACAACGTTGTAAACGTCCATCGCAACGTTGTAAACAGTTCAAACAATAGTGAGGACACAATGGACAACGTGGACAATCAAAACAAACAAATTAAACAACCTCAGGACACCTCTTCACCAATTGATACAGTAGATGAAATAGCACGGATCAGGAAAGAAATGGAGGAATTGCGGAAATATGTCGATGAGAGCATAAAAAAACGAGATGAGTTGTTGCTGCAAACACTACGGGAAGTATTAGATGCTAAACAAAAGAAGCAAAAAAAGAAACGATGGTGGCAATTCTGGAAGTAAGCCAACCATCCCCAACCCCTTCCAATCTTGGAAGAGACTCGCTCGGCGCTAGCCAGGCAAACAGGTTTGGAAGACCTTCAAACCTATTTGCATAGGTTCAAGCGTTTGGGATAGGCGAATCCGTCCATTCCTTATCCTCCCTCGCAAAGAACGCTCAGTCCGGTACCATGGACAGATACAATGTGTACTCCACCACTGTTTGATCGTGGGGACCAATGATTTAAAAAAGGAAACTCTAAATATAGCTTAGAGTTTCCTTTTTATCTTTTTAATTAGCAAGGTAAAGGGCTGTATTCTGAATTATCCGTTCTAAAATCACAATACCGACAAAATTTTGTCCAATTAAGGTGTTCGCCATACATTGGTAGTAAACTTACAAGTCTTGTTTATTAAAACGTAGGTGAAATGTATTTAAATTATATAAAAAGTACACCGATTTTACATTTTATTTATAAATAATCCCCCTTCTAAGCTTTTATACATTCTGTTTATATAATTTATACATTAAATATATAAATTATATATAAAATATAAAAGGAAAATGTATATTAATTTCTTTCTGGTTAAAGATAAAGTGATTTTTATATAAAAAATATATAAAATTTATATAAAATAAATGTGTAATGCATTGGAAACTAAAGGTGGATGGTTTATAATATAATTAGGATATAAAAAACGTATAAAAATTATATGAAAAAGGTGGTTTTTGGATATGATGATGAGAACGGTCGCGGATATCGGAAATAGTGAATTGAAAATGGTGATTAATGGTGGAAAAGTAATCAAACTACCAGACGTAAATAAGCGTGTATTTGGCCGCGTGACAAATAAAGAAGGAAGTTTAAAACAAAGCGTAACTAACTTAATGAATGAGATTTGTGCTCATGTAACGAGTGATGCAATTGAACGTGATGGGAAATTCTATGTAGGATATCGTGCTGCACACTCAAACGGTAAGCCTGATAGCCTTGACATTGAATTAGGAGATAAATATAAACGAGATATACCAGTGGTTAATGTTCTATCTGTCATGGCAACTAAAGCGGTTCAAACGATTTATGAAGAAGTAGGAGAATTACCAAAA
>NZ_QJTG01000084.1:0-3006 GCF_003217275.1 Bacillus sp. 196mf | reverse complement strand
ATTAAAAGACATAATAAGCCGATGTTACTGAATGGAATTAAGCGATTAAAGACTTCTGTTCAAACAAATCAAGAAAATGTAAAGCAATTAAAAGAAGAATTACAGAAGTTGAAAAGAAAATTGTTTAATAATTCTAGAAATTATTCTTCTAATGTAGCTGTTTTACAATCAAAATTAATGGCTGACACAGACCAACTAAAAGAAGAATTAAAAGAAATACAAGAAGCTAATAAAGAAATGAACAAGACAATAGATGAGAAAAAAGAATCTTGGAGTAAGCATGTATTACAATTTGTAAAAAATCCTTGGAAGGCTATTGAAAATTATTTTCAGCCAAAGGAAATGTCTAAGATCAATCAAATTCGTGAACGTTTAAATAAAGCATTAGAAAATGGTGACACAAAGGCACAAGGACAAGTAGTAGAATTGCTAATAAACGAGCAGGAGAATATTAGTAATGTAATTAATGAAGTTATAGAAGCTGAAAATAATATTATCAATGTTCATTCACAATGGGATTCAATTCATAATAAATATGAGAATATGATTAAATTGTTACAAAAAGATGAAGAAGTAGATTGGGAAAAGCTTAACACCGATTTAGATAACTCTAAACAACAATGGGACTTGTTGCAGAAGGAACTTAAGAATTGTGAAAATTAAAAAGTACTATATAGAAAGGTTAGAGTTTGTATGAAGTGCACTCCAACTTAATTTACTCCTATTGAGAAAATAATAAAACCACTAAATATTTTATATTTTTAGTGTATAATAAATGTAATCTGTCAGTAAAACCTTTAAAAATAAGAAGGACAATTCCTATAGGGATTGTCCTTCTTATTTTAACTCCATTATGCTTATAACTGCTAAAATCAATACAAAAACAAGACACATATTTAATACAGCTAAAATCATATAAAAAGACTTCATATTTGTACTCTAGGGGAGTATAACCATAACGGATTCCGTTGCAAAGTTTTTGAAACTAAGTTAAATTTTTGCAAAATAGAGTGAGGAGCACTTGAGATCTTAAAAAAACGTGGTGTATTAGTGCCCTTACAACTATCAGGGGTCACCATATCATGCGTTGGGTTCATGAATATGGAAATTTGATTTATCAAATTTGGAAGAAGAAAAACCAATCAGCACACGATGCTTAACGTTTGGATGAGACGTATATCAAAGCCAAAGGAGAATGGTGTTATGTATATCGCGCCATTGATGGTAAGGGACATACACTAGACTTTCATCTTCAAAAAACACGTAATTATCAAGCGGCTTATGTCTTCATGAAAAGATTCGTTAAACAGTTTGGAGAACCATCGGTTCTTACGATAGAAAAGGCACCTGTTTTACTTTGTGCATTAAAAAAATTACAGAAAGACGAATATTGTGTTTAGTGCAAAATAAAAGTGGTTCTTACGAACTTTTGGGGATTCCTTACGACTTAAAAGTGTTTTAATTCACTTAATTTTTTTAACATAATAATTCACAATCTATACAGGACGCGTTTAGTCAATACATGTAAACTTGCTCTTCCATATACCATACGCTTAATTGTTTTTAAGCGATTAATTTACCCTTCTAAAACACCATTGCTATATGGAAGTAAAAATGCATGTTTAATTGCTTGCAAATCACTTCGTAAGCGACGAGCGTAATGAGAAAAAGGTTGTTGTTTATTGGATAGTTGCTGTTTGAGCCAATTTAAAAACTGTTTATAATTAGAGTGTTTTACACTTTCTCGATAATTTTGCACTATTTGATAGAGCGGACGGATTTCCGGATATTTAGAAAAGCATTGTACGAAGTCTTGTTTTTCTTTCTTAGTTAATTGCTCGGGATGAATCCAAAACCAGCGGATGAGTTGCTGGCGAGAGACATGATAAACAGAATTTTGACGATGACCTTGTTTTCGATTACGACGTAATGTTTCTACAACTGTACGTACTGCTGAAAAAGTTCCAGAATAGCCTTCCAGACGAATTAATTGATCAATTTCTTTAAAAGTATGACTTTTACTTTCCAATTGAATAATCAAGTTTTCAAACCCTCCTACTAGATTTTTTTGTATCGATTAGACGACGGCGGGTCATTCAACTGGGGGAAGTGTCTGATTTTACAGAAGCTGTCGATTTGATTACAGGATTGCAGGCAGAACAGCTTCTAGCTGACAAGGGGTATGAGTCGGATGAAATTGTTCGTTTTGCCAAAAAACAAGGAATGCCCCCTGTGATTCCCCTCGAAAAACTTATAAATTCCCATTTCTTATACACGATTTCGAGGACCAACATACTAAAAACTGATTCAAATAAGGCAAATGAAGATGGTCAGTTTTTTACGGATTAAAAATCTCAAAGCACCCACGATTCTTTCTTCCCTTCTATTATTCTAAGTATGTTTTTGATATAGAAATCTAGTTATATTTTTAAATTAACAAATACGATACGTGAAATTTTATAATGTGCGTAGAGATAAGATTACATTTAATACAATTAGGGATGAAAAGAAGGGCAAGGTAGACTCAGTAATAGGTAAGCATGTCACATCAAAAGTGAATCATCTCCGTTTTTATGCCAAACCTTCTTGGAAGTATAAGGATGTAGCGGGTACCGTGGATGCAGGGGTTGGATTTACAATTGAGGAGAAAATAATAGTGGAAGGTTCACCGCAGTATAAAGTTCGTAATTCAAAGGAAAAACGGTAAGATGAAAATAGGGCATGTTTATCGATAAAAATGCTGTTTCGTATAATAGTTTACATCATAAAACAAATATTGAATGTTGTATATCAGGATGATATTATATGTATGTCACTTTCGGAACTTCATAAACTAATTTAGTGTATTTGGTTCTGGAGGGTGAATTGTTTTACAGGAAAAGGAGAGTGATTTATAGATGAAATTGAAGTTTAGTAAACATTTGAAGAAAGTTACAGCGCTTAGTGTAGGGTTATTCGCTCTAGGTACATCTATTTCTAGTACTTACGCAGCTGAAGTGAAGGATA
>NZ_QJTG01000083.1:0-3058 GCF_003217275.1 Bacillus sp. 196mf | reverse complement strand
GATGATGTTCTCTTCCTTCCCATGTTCGAAATTGTGGCACTGGATACAGAGCGTCTCCAGATTATCCAGCTCATACCCTAAGTCTGGTCTGTCTCTTAACTCTTTGATGTGATGTACGTTACACCCCTTACTGTACTTACCTAATCTCTTACACGACTGACATTCATAGTTATCACGTTCTAATGCTTGTAAGCGAATGTGTTTATACCAGTATCTATGTTTGTAAAACTTTATGACCTTGTTTTGTTCATATAGCTTTCTGATTTCTTGTACGGTTAATGGTTGCATTCTTCCTCCTCCGTGAATTAAGAAAAGCACCCACATATGGATGCTTCCTCAAAATTCCCTATATCGTTCGATTTAGTCTAATGTTTTCAAACCAATGCTATTCATTACAATTTTCAATCCTTCACTCCTGATCTGTTCTTTTAAAAAATAAACTTATAATTTTGAAAAGAAAAAACACCCACTAAAGAGTGCTCTCTATGTGATTACGAGTGCATGATTCATCAGATAAACTGTTCGAGAGAAGATACTCCTCTATATTAGCTGATAAAATGAACTTGAGGTATACGTCCGCCCCTGGAATAATGGCTATATTTTCCGCTAACCGCGTTTCTGGACTTACAAAACCCGCATAAATTGAATAATTACCAACAGGTAAATTAAATAACCGAAACATTCCATCTGACCCCAAAAAAGATTGTCCATTAAATTCTTGTTCAATGGGATATTTTGTTTGATATTTTCGTGAAATTAATTTTGTCTGATTATTAACAGCAAGAACATCTAATGATCGCCTAGGTACTCCATCAATCCCAACCACTTGACCATAAAATGAGCCTTCCCCATCTCCCCCTACGGAGAACAATAACCTGTTTACAGCCTCATCTAAATTTAATAATCCATAACCATAAAAAGAATTCCACCCTTTACTCTCCCCCATTAACCTACGTGCTGATTTCTGAATAACTTGAATGATTTTCTGATTACTTTCTTGGGGCTTTAAAGCGCGAAGCATCGCTGCCGTCCCACTTACAAACGGAGCAGAAAATGAGGTACCATCCCCCGCATCGTAGTTAACTTTACTGAAATCAGCCACAGGATATGTTGGTGTAGTCGATAAAATTGCTGTACCCGGTACTGTAATACCGACGCCCACTCCCCAACTTGAAAAGTATGCTAACTTATTTGTTTTATCTATAGAACTAACTCCTAGTACAAAATTGAAGTCAGATGGATAATTAGGCTGTTCGCTTCCATTATTCCCCCCAGATGCTACAATAATAATCCCTTGATTCCATGCTCGCTCCACTGCTAATTGCTCAGCTTGTATATATACCGGCCCACCAAAACTCATATTAATAACCTGTGCGTTTTTTTCTATTGCGTACAATATCCCCTTTACTACAGCGACTGTAGTGGTAAAGCCTTGACTGTTTACAACCCTAATTGGAATAATATTAGCGGTATTATAACTAGCACTTGCAATCCCTGTTTTATTATCTGTAACTGCCGCTGCAATTCCTGAAACAAACGTCCCATGCCCTGTTCCATCAATATAATCATTTGGATCATTAGAACTAAAATTAATAGGGTCTACAATTTTCTCTATTAAATCAGGATGATTAGGATCTATTCCACTATCAATAATAGCGATTTTGACCACAGCCTTCATGTTTTTCACTCTACAAAAAGCTTGCTCTGGACTAATCCCCTGTAAACCCCATTGATTCTGTAAACCCTGAGAAGTTTCTGTTTTTTGGAAATAATAAGGGTCATTAGGTATACAACCATTGATAGACTCATTATAATAACAAGGCCACTTCTTTATACAATGACAGGCTAGCTTACTTTTTTTATTTTTGTTCCCTCTACGTATTGCATTAAAATCGACAAATTTAACTTCCGCACACTCATTATACATCTTTCTATACTTTCGTTCTTCCCCGATAGGTACTATAATCACATCAATATTGAATTGTGGTATTTCATCTATTTTCTTTCCACCTAATTGGGTATGAACCTGATTTTTAGCTCGGTTATCCACATGAGTATGAAACGTAATAATCAACTGTCCTTCTTTAATCACATTACCTCATCCTTTACAACTTGATATCCTATCATATGCAAGCAAAAGGACAAGTGTTTCTCTCGTAGAAGGATGGTTTTTCATACCAAAATCAAGTTATTTACACCCTATTTATAAAAATAAACTTGCAAAAACCTACCACTCAAAATACTGGTTGCCTCTCCATTACAAAGTATCTATCATGGAAGCTTTTACTATATCGTTCGACTCGGTCTACGCGTTCGTACAGAAGTGACTTGCTGCACAGAAACAATATGTTCTGGGTTTATTACAATGTCATCAAAGCGTATTAGACCTTCCCTAAAACTTCCATCTGGCGCAATCACTTTCTCTAAAACATTCTCCAATTTCATATGTAAGATATGCGTTTTTCCATTTACCAAACTCACATATGTGGCAAATATTTTTTCCATCCAATCACCATCCTCTCCCTATTGATATTGTGTTTCAACAGATATTATCACTGCTTGCTATAAATAAACAAGACCACGATACGATCTAGAACCGTGATCGTATATATAATTCTCCTTGATTTTTTCGTCCTGTCGCGGGTTCCTACCGCCCATGCCCGTTCTTCGGTAACGTTTTGATAGTGGGGCCCACTCACATCACTTCACATGATGGTGGATACGCTATCCCCACAGCCTCCTGTCTTCCGAACAGTAACTGTAGACATATCGTACCTCCAATTCCAACTCAAAAAGGTACCCGATTTAGTGCCCCAAACAGTACCCCAAAAGTTCCATTATTTTTTCATATCATCTCTAATGCCGTCGCAAAATTAAGAATCCCTGACTTTCGTTTCCGATAAAACTTACCGCGCTTCATTCCTAATACTGTATAAATATAATCATCGTTTAACTATGTTGCGCTCATATATTTCATTTCTAATATTCGTTGCTCTTCTTGATCTAGCGCATGTTCAAATGCACGATGCAATTGCCTATACTTCAGTTCATGGATATC
>NZ_QJTG01000082.1:0-3073 GCF_003217275.1 Bacillus sp. 196mf | reverse complement strand
ATTCTCTATAAGTGAGTTGTTGATCCTTATAAACAACAGCAACACCGTTTGGGGACTTTACTACTTGCTGTTCAAATAATTCTTGAATAACAGATTCCTTAGGATATTCTACTGTTGTACTCGTCCATTCTCTTAATAATTGTCTCTCTTCTGTTCTACTAACTAATCTCAAATTACCAATATGTTCCTCAGGAAAATCTATCACTTCATTTAACCAGGTTTCAAAATTTTGAACCATTCGTTCGATTGTACTAGCATGAAATAAATCTGTATTGTACTCAAATTCAACCTGTAGTTCTTTTTCAACCTCTTCCATTGTGACTGTCAAATCAAATTTTGAACCATTCATGCTTCTAGGCAGTTTCTCTAATTGATGATCTAATACACCTGGTAACTTTCTTGATTGACTCTGTAATACAAACATAGTTTGAAATAATGGCGAATAGCTAGCATTTCTCTCAGGCTTCACAGCTTCTACTATTTTTTCAAAAGGAACATCTTGATGATCTTGCGCTTCAATTATTTTTTCGTTTACTTGTTTTACTAACTCGTTGAATGTTGTATTATTTGTACAGCGCGCTCTATATATTAGTGTATTTACAAAGAAACCAATAAGACCTTCAATCTCTGGGTAATGTCTATTAGCGATAGGACTACCTATTAAAATTTCTTTTTGTCCTGTATAACGAAAAAGGAACCCTTGATAACTAGCTAATAAAACTGCAAATAAAGTCACACTTTCCTTATGACTAAATGATTTTATTTTATTCAATAATGTTTTTGGTAAAATAAATTGATGTGTACTTCCATTATAGGTCTGTATAGCCGGCCGTGGGAAATCCAGCGGTAATTGTAGTACAGGAATCGGACCATTCAGTTCTTGTTTCCAATATTCCAATTGTTTGTTTAACCTTGCTCCTTGTAAAGTATTTCTCTGCCAATTTGCAAAGTCAGTATACTGAATTGGTAAAGGTGGCAGAGAAATATCTTTATTTTTTAAGTGAGCCTGGTATAAATTCATCCATTCATCGATAAAGATATTTAGAGACCAGCCATCAAAAATGATGTGATGAATGGTACAATGAATTACTAATTCATCGTTCTCCATAAGAAGTAAATAAGCACGAATTAAGGGCCCTTGTCTCAAGTTAAAAGGTTGATCCACATCTATTTTTTCTTGTTTTGCTATTTCTATATTCTTTTCTTCTTGAGAAAGATGTCTTAAATCCACCACTGGTAGTAAATGTTCTTGATTATCCTGAATTAACTGCATTGGCTTACCATTTATTTCTTTAAATACTGTACGCAAAATTTCATGTCTTTGTATCAACTGATTAAATGCTTTTGTTAATGAATCAATGTTATATTGACCCTTTAAACGCCATGCAAGTGGAATATTATAAAGCGAACTATTAGTTTCCATTTTATCAATAAACCATAGTCTTTGTTGAGCATAGGATAATTGTTCATATTCATTACGTTCAGTTGCCTTTAAAACTGGTAAAGTATCTTCCTTTTTCAATTGAGATTTCATCTCGATTTTTTTTGATAAACACTCTATATCTGGGTGTTTGAATATCGCACCTACAGGTAATCTAATGTTTAAATTTTCTTGAACACGTACAATAATCTTTGTCGCTAATAATGAATGACCGCCTAATTCAAAGAAATTATCTTGCACACCAATCATAGGTTGATTAATTCCCAGTACTTCAGACCATATTTCCACTAGTTTTTTTTCTATCTCATTACGAGGTGGTACATACTGTTTTATATTTTGGATGGAATGTTCCCATTTTGGTAAGGATTTCGTATCAACCTTTCCATTTATGGTTAAAGGAAGTGCATCCAGTTTTATAAAATGAGCTGGTACCATATAATTTGGAAGTTTTTCCGTTATATATTCTCTCCAATTTTGTATACTTCCTTCACCAGCAACGTAGGCTATTAACTGTTTATCTCCAAACGTATCATCCTGAGCCACTACAGCTACTTCTCTTATACTAGGATTCTTTCCCAGTACCGCTTCAATTTCTCCTAACTCAATTCGGAACCCTCTGACTTTTACTTGGTTATCCATTCGATCAATATATTCTATATTGCCATCAAGTAAATGTTTAACCAAATCTCCTGTTCGATATAATTTGACAGAAGAATCCTCTTTGAATGGATTGGAAATAAAAGACTTTTTTGTCAATTCAGGGCGATTTAAATATCCTCTAGCAACCCCTATACCTCCAATATAAAGCTCACCAACTCCTCCAGCAGTAACGGGTTGTTGATTTTGATCTAATATATATACTTCAACATTTGGAATTGGATGCCCGATATGTGGCTCGCCATAACCATCATAAACACCAGCAGTAGCACAGACTGTAGCTTCTGTTGGACCATATCCATTGATAAATAGAAAGTTTTTAGACCAACGCTGTGCTATGTGTTCACTACAAGCTGAGCCTGCAGATACAATTACTTTAAGGTTTTTAAATTTCGATTCATCTAAAATATTTAAGACTGTAGGTGGTAAAGTTGCATGTGTAATTTTATAGTTTTGTAAAAATGTAGTTAACGGTTTACCAGGCATAATTCCTTCTTTGTTACTAATATATAAAGTTGCACCAGCTATTAGACTAGGGAAAATTTCAAATACGGAAGCATCAAAAGATACTGAAGCAAACTGGATAACCCGACTCATTGAATCTATTTGCATGATATTGATAGTAGTCGCAATAAGATTACATACACCTTTGTGTTCAAGAAGTACCCCTTTTGGATTTCCTGTGGATCCAGATGTATAAATTACATAAGCCAAGTTATCTAATTTAATTGTAATTGATGGATTATCCATACATTCTTTAGAAATCTCTTCTTTATTTTTATCCAAATTAATATTTTTAATATCTTTTGCAGTCCACTCAATTGTATTATTTTTTGACAGTATTATGTTTAGGTTTGCATCGTTTAAAATATAGTTTAATCTTTCTTCTGGATAAGAGGGATCTAATGGTACATAAGCTCCACCAGCCTTTAAGATACCTAATAGGCCTACAATCATTTCTAGCGATCTATCTAC
>NZ_QJTG01000081.1:0-3210 GCF_003217275.1 Bacillus sp. 196mf | reverse complement strand
ATAAACAACCTACCTTTTTGTGTCCAGCGTGTATTCATTTTTACGGATTTACTACCATCCGAATGCGTGACATCAATTGTTTGTGATTTTGTATATCCTTTATTTAGATGCTTCGCATACAGCAGCCATTGGTTGTTTACTTTGTACTGTACCTTTTCATCTTTTAAGATTTTATTTAATCGTACTGCTGATAACCTATAATCAGCTGCAATTTGCGAGACGGTTACCGTATCTTTTGACTGAAGAATTTGATCGAGGTATGTAATCTTAGATGCATTCTCTGCGACTTGTTGTGTTAACATGAGATTCTTTTGTTCTGCCACTTGCCTTGCCTGTTGCTCGTGTTTGAGTTGCGACGCGAGACCAATAAGCAAATCTGGGTCTTGTAGTAACGCGTTTATCGTAGGCGGTGTCATGTAAGCCCCGTGTTTTCGAATACTTGGGAGCACTTCTTCAAATACCCATTTTTCAAATTGTCCCGCTTGTGGGAGTTTGGATTTCACGATTAGGCGGTATAGATTGGGTTCGTTAATGAATTTCTTTTCAACCGTTTGATTTTTCTCTGAAATAACCACCTCGCAAAACGCGACCCCGTCTCTTTTACAATGTTTACTTACAGCATCATGAGGATTGGAATACCCTAAAATTTTTGCAACATCTGTTGCCGGAAAGTACTCTTTTCCATCCTTGATAAAAACCTCTAAATTACCGAACATGTTATGTGCGAATGTTTGCATTTGCTTCATTTTTCAGCTCCCCTTTTCTACAAAAATGAAATTGTTTTATTTGTCCTCTGTCGTATTTTACGACAGAGCTACTCTTCTATTTTTTTGAAAAGTCGTCCGATTTAAAATAACCACCGAACGAAACGTTCTCCCGTCCTTTTTCATTCGTTTACCACTATTCACAGGGACTAACATTTCGTTCGCCCCTTTTCTCCTTACTTACTTCCTTGGTCATCCGATTCGGACCTTGCCATAACCCTTGCTTTCTCCATCTATTTTTCACTTTCCCAACGTAGGAAGGACTTCGTCCAAACAGGATACTGATTTCTTTATCTGGGATTCCTTGCTCATTCAGTTCTCGTACACGTGCTGGTATCAATCCATCCGGAATATTTCCGGGCTTCCCTGCACGCTGCCTCGGCTCCGTATCAAAATACCTACCCAACTGGCGTAACTCCTGACCAGTCGGGCAATTGGCACAAATGCTAATACTGAAACTCGCTTCATCTGAACGATTGTAATAACACCGTCTACATTTCTGTTCGATGATATCGCCAATCTGATACGTAAGTTGTATGCGTTCTTCTCTGGTGAGTTTCATATTCCTCACCTACAATACGGCTTTCAATGCGATGCCTAATGCTTGCGCTTTTGCTTGACATTCCAGGCGGTGCTTCCGTTCCATTTCTGCGGTCTCTTCTGCTGCGCTGATTCTGATTTGTACTTTACGTAACTCAGCTTCCAGTTCCCATTTCTTTGCGCTTAACTGGTTGCGTTCATTAAGTAAAGTTGTATATTCTTCCTCACGAATTTGAAATTGTTCTTTTACCTTTTCAAGTTCCGCTTTTAATTCTGTTTGACGCATCCCATTATCTCTCTCTTCAGAATGTTCATTTTTCTCCCTAATAACTTTTGCACCTTGGGCCAATGGTTTTATACTCTTTTTCGTTCCCGACCTCTTAGCGCGATTCCTAATGCCCTCTTTTTTCTCTCGTCGTTTTGCGACGTTGTGATACAATGTGCTTTCACTCACGCCCAGTCGTTCTGCGATTTTTGCCCAAGATAATTTCTGTTCCCGTAACTTCTCCGCCTTCTCACATAATACATCCCAATTTTTTTCTTCAGCCAGTTGTTCTGCCATCATTTCATTTCTCCCTTCCAGTAAGGTGTCGCCTAATTGTTTGATTCGCTTCCCAATCCTACAGTTATCCGCACACCAGGAAGTCTTGCGGTTCCCTGACTTCCTGTATGCCGGTATCTTTTGACAACCCGCGCAATGCTCATCTTGTAGATTTAATATTTGAATCCGGATGGATTTCTTATCAAGCTTCATCGCGAGGCTTGTCCTCATCCGTTATTTCGAATTCTTCAAATGGCTGTGGTTGTTCTGAAACTCCCTCTTCTTCTGTATCTACCGTCTCCTCGAATTTCTCCTCACACTTTGGCTCTTCTTTTGTTTCTGGCTGCTGTTCTTTCCACTCATGCCACTTGATGGCCAATGGAGCTACACGCTTACGATATTCATCGATTACCTCGATAATTTGTCCTGAGGACATGTTCAGCTCATTTGCCAATTTCAAGTACGATTCACCCTCTAGGCGACGTTTCACAATCTCCGGAAGTTTATTCGGCATACCCTCAAAGTTCGGTGCTAACCCGCTGATGATAAAAGCATCAATCACTTCACGGTCCGCTTGTTCTTTTTCTTCACGAGTCTGAATCTTCTCTTCTGGCATATCTAAATCCGCTTCTATTTGCTCGAATGTTAATTTTACCTCTTGTACCATTCCTTTTTCATCGACTTCGTACTGCGTAACTGGTTCATTTGTTTTCGCATTAATCGTGACATTAAAATTGACTTGCATAGACTCTAGTGAAACAAACACTTTGGCATCAATCATGTCAGACAAAGAATCCAACTTCCCTTGTAGCGAAGAATCTGTTACTTCTAACACAATCTCTTTCTTCCCATCAGGTTTTAAGTTCACTTTCTTTAACACTGGTTTACATTCGATATATGCCATTATGATCCGCTCCCTTTATTCTGTTTTTTCGCTTTCTTCTCCGCTCGTTGCAACTTGTTGTATTCGTCCAATGTGATAAAACCACCATATTTCTTCACATGCTTCAGCAAAATCAGCTGTAAGTGTGGATATGTATACTCGAACAGCTTTCGTTTCACGTTAAACGTTTCGGTAATGACACCTTTTATGTCTATGACTTCTACCTCACCATTTGGCAAGTACACCAGGAAGTCCGCTATGTATGTAATGGCTTGAAAGTTCTTGTCCCGTTTCTTGAACGCGGGCTGCAAGTTAAATACTGGCTGCCGTTCAAATCCTTGTATTTCACCTCTTGCATAACGGATTTTCAAGCCTTCGTAATAATTTGCTTCGGCTTTTGAATCGAAAACATGACCGTCCAAATTAACTTTTTTATTTTTGTATTTACTCAATTCCTCTCACTCCAAATACCTGTCATCCAC
>NZ_QJTG01000080.1:0-3282 GCF_003217275.1 Bacillus sp. 196mf | reverse complement strand
AAGAAGAGAGAAAGAACAAAGCAGAAGAAGAGAGAAAGAGAGATGAAACTCCTGAGTATAAAAAAATAAGGGAATTAAAAGAACTGAGAAAGGAGTCGGAAGAGAGAAAGAATATACTAGAAGCAGCGAATGATGATGCGAATTCGGGTCAAATTAATGATCTTACTAAAGAGATTGCCGATATGGACAAACAGTTAAAAGAATTAAACGAATTAAACGAGATAATAAAAGGCGCAGAAAGACAAAAAAAGGATGTATTGGATTTTCGTAGTGATGAAAATGGAGTGAAAAAATGGGCAGATGAAACGCTAGTGCGGGAATATAAGCCTTTGCTTAAGCAGCAGCAGAATTTAAAGGATTTATTCTATTTCTACACGAGAGAGGGTAGAGCTATTAATGAAGAAATAAGCGGGAGAAACTTTGATGCGTTTTTGGGCGATTTTGCACCAGGGCAACTACAGGAAAAGGCGGAAGAGATAAAAGCCGTTTTTGACAAACCGGAAGCGCGTTTGCCTCAGGGGATGAATATTTATAGAAGGATAAATAAAGATGGATTCCCTTTTGCTGATTTAAATAGTGACATGATAGATCGAGATTTTACAAATGGACATAAGGTGAATAGGGATAAATTCCAAAGACTTCAAGAGGAGTTTAATGATAAAGATGTTACGGAATTGGGATTTATGAGCTTTTCAGGTTCTAAAGACCCCAGTGGAATTGCTGATCACTATGGCTTTCTTCAGCGCCCTGCTATTTTGAAACTTGAGGTACCAAAAGGTTATCCGGTAATTTATGTACCTGGGCTGTTTCCTGAAAACCCTTATGTGGAATTTTTAATAAATGCAGGTACTACTTATCATATTGATGAAATATCGATTAAACATGACGGGCCATCTGAAGAGGGGGATCCTCATGAATATATTGAAATAGCTGCCCATGTAGTGAATTAAAATTGCAATTGAGGACTAAATTTGTTTATAGGTTATAGAAGGATGAGTGCGTTAGTGATTGGTTATTATAGAAATAACTAAATTTTAATTGAATCTTGAATAGGGTCTTGAGCAAGGTTCCATAAATGGAATTTAATAACTTTAGTAGTTTATAGATGTTTTTTATTTATTCGTAATGCTAGTTATTTTTTAATAGTCAATAAAATAAGTATAGATTTTCATTTAAAAAGGAGTTTTAATCAAACTGAAATAAGGTAATCTAATATTGCACAGGATAGAATATGGTTTATACTAACTAGGGGGAAGATTCATAATAATAATCTTCTCTTTTTTTCTGGTATAAGTCTTTGTAAAAAATTTATCACACCCTTGGATAATTATAATTGCTGTAGTCAAGATTTTTATTTACTACAAGCTCTGTAAAAGTACACATCCTATAATTAAAACAGAATGGGAGAACATGCAATGAAAAAAGCTATAGCTCGTCAAAATCACAGTAATGCTCAAAAAGCAGCATTCATACTTGAAAAAATGTATACAACTCAAGGGTATTCCCCAGAAGAAATCGCGAAATTGACAGGGCTGCCCATCACAGAAGTGTTAATTCAATTAAAGTTAGTGTAGGTATATTTACGATGCTAGCACCTCATTGTTCTCTTCCGCATTTACGCTCATAACCTCTACGAATGTCTGTAGCACCACAGGTATTTTAATATAACCCCATCTCATCAGCTTCTTCTTCAAATATTTCATCAAATATACCTAATAGAAGCGCCTTGCTTATTGGATTTGTTGAGGGAACGTTGGAACGGTCCTCTTCTAGCCAATTATAATATAGATCACTTGAGCATGCCTCTATCTTACACTTTGCAATAGTATGTATGTCTCTAAAGCTATCGATGTAATCAAAGACCATCTGTTTGAAGGTTCTTTTAAAATAATTAATCGGATTGTTCATCAAAGTACCGTTATGCTCAAATTTCTGTGTTTTAGAATATAAAGCAACGGAAGCATTCGCAAGAAGGTTGTGAAATACATCGGTATCCGCTAGTAAATTAAATTTCTTAGTAGCTTTCTTCATAATGTTTCTGGCATTTTGGAATGATTCATTAATAATTTTAGAATTAAAGGCATGTTTTAATTTTATACGCATAGATTGCGGTACACGATAATCTATGAAATCTTTATCATTTACATGATATTGAACGTCGTTCTCTTTACGTATATGTATATCTTTTATATTTTGTTTTAAAGAAATAGTATTTGTTTTCTTGGTAGGACACTTTTCAGTCATTTCGGTAGGGGTGTTGTGGGACACTTCTTCTGCAATCGGTTGAATGATAATAGCATTGGCAGTTTGACGCATATCTTTTTTACGATTCATAGCTAGTTCATTAACCATTCCTAAATCCACGAGTTTCTGTGTTAAACGCTATACAGTCTTATTTATAGGAAGCGCCCATGATATCAGCAATTGAAAACTGACTCTGCATATTCGCAACTATGGCACTTTAAAATATTCAATACTGTAATAACTTAGCTTGTACATCGGCACATTTAAAAGATGTTCGAATGATATCTCTATATGCTCTAACTATTTTTTTTACTTATTCCATATCAGCAAATGTGGATAAATTTCGATAGGAATCTTCTTAAGTTATGAAATCAATAGGCTCCTTTGTATAAACAAAAAGCAACAGAACGCCAAATTTCAGCAAACTGTTGCCAGTAATGTTCTTAAAGCAAATTAATTGTTAACAATAAACCCATAATCGGTGGTTTTACTGTTATTTATTGGTAGGTGCTATATTATTATTCAGGGAACTAATAGGTGTTTTCCACGAAGAAAAGCTAGATCTCATTGTAATTTTAAATAATTTTTGGATAATAAAAAATTATTTTGACGTTCTGTTAACTATTAAACTATATATCAGACATTCATTCAATTTATAGCTTAGTAAACGTACTATTTACTTCTTAGCCATCCAAATAATTAATATACTCTTTAAAAAAATTCTTAAAATCAGTACTCTGTAACATAATCATGGCCAAGAAAAGTAGTTACTTTTTTTGTTAATGCTCCATTTTTATCAAAATAATAATCACCACTAACACCGAAACCTAGTGGCCCTGGAATACTTGCACTAGCAACCTTTGTATCTTTGTACATTACTCCATTTTTGTCAAAAGCAGCCCATTTTTTATCACTATTCCATTGTAACCATCCTGTATGCATAGAGCCATCCTCATTGAAATAATATTGTTTTCCATTATCATGTAATGTCCATTTATGCATAGAACCATCTTGATCAAAATAATATTGCTTTCCATC
>NZ_QJTG01000079.1:0-3375 GCF_003217275.1 Bacillus sp. 196mf | reverse complement strand
ATGCGTATTTTTAAGAATAACCAATATGTTGAACAGTTTTTAACTGTTTTGAAGGGAATCCCATTTTATTTTTGTTCTTAAGTTGATGGGCATGGCCTCACCATACCATTTCGGGAAAATTGTACGTTAAGACACAATTTGGACAAAAATTAACCGGTACCTTGTACGTTAAGGAACCGGTTATTGATTTTATTGCATAATGGTTGTAATTTAGTTTCTTCCTAATCCCAATTAACATCTCCAGTAGTTATAGCTCCTTTACCTTTACAATAATCTTGACCCATACATTCTATTTTTAGACTATATTTTCCGCGACCAAGTTGTTCATTTTTTGCATACATGTCACCCGGATGCAATGTCTTTTCATACCTGACTTCATGATTCTTATATAATGTGACCTTTATAGGTACCTTACCTTCTGAATAATTTGATACATGGACGAAGGGACTGTAGGTTTTCGTATTTATTTCTCGTGTTTGTTGAGATCTTATGCCTATTAAATTTACCATACTGATACGAATATCTTTTTGTTCTTCATACTCTTGTAGTTGATTCCAAATTGCTTCATGTCCTTCTGGTATATGAGTAGTCATCAAAATCGTGTCAACTTCTTTAAATTTGATTGGATTTTTAACGGCTTGTTTATGAACCTTATTTTGACCAATTAAACCTGTATTAGTGAGAAAAAACCCTAGTCCTCCTAATACCAAAATAATACCTATACCGACATTGGAAAATTTGAGGGCCTTGCGTTTGAATCCATTCATTCTTCTGTTTTTTAAGCGACTTCTTCCAGCCATTAGAAGTGGTAAAAGGATAGCCAGACTAATTAAAATGGATACCACGAATAAGACTAGTGCAACAGTTTCAAGTGGAAGTGGAAGTGAGTAAATTATAATTGATATACATGTACCATACAGAAAAGTTCCGATTGCTAAAATATAACGTCTAGCACAAGTTTTATTCATTGCATAACACCAACGTGTTTCTTTTATTAATAAACTATAAATAATCAACAACACACCTGGAACAGTGAATAGACAAGCGGTAATCCAAAATAATTGCGATCCAAGTAAATAATTTCCTATTGAGGATGCGAATATCCCAAAAAGAAATAATAATATGCCACAGATCATTCCTTTTGTTGAAATATGCTGCGCTTCTTTAGTGTCAATAGATTGTTTCATTTCATTTTGACCATATAATTGTATTTCTTCCACTAGATCACTCAAATCTCCTATTGAAATGACTCCTTTTTTAAATGCATCTTCTTCTGTATAACCCTCTTTAATCAAATCTAAAATTCGTTCTTTTAGATTTATAAATAACTCTATTTTCATATCAAATAGTTGTTGAGTCTCTTTTGTATCCAGAAACTGTTTATCGATGTACTCATGTATTCTTTCATCTAGTTTTTCATTTCTCTTTAACACCTGTAATCTCTCCTTTAATTAAACGATCTATAATCTCTTTCGCAATGTTCCACTCCTTTTTACCATTTTCGTAAAAATTTATACCAGATTCTGTGATGCGGTAATATTTTCGTCTTCCTCCTTGAGTTTCATCTCCCCAATAGGAAGAGATATAACCTTCTTTCTCTAATCGACGAAAAGCTGTATATAAAGTGGCTTCCTTTAATTCGTATTGATTGTCACTTAATTGAATAATCCTTTTGTACATTTCATATCCATAACTATCACCTTGACGAAGAACATTTAAGATAATCATGTCCGTATGCCCACGGATTAAGTCTGTAGATATAACACTCATTATATATCACCTCTTGTAGTATAAAATACAACAAATTACTTTGTGTGTCAAAGTAATTTGTTGTAAATAATAGACTGAATTCATGATTAAGTGTGAACATACGACTTAAGAAGAATCGGATCTCGTTTGTATCTCCTATAGGAGTCAGGGTATCTGTCAATTTTATTATCATTTGCCTATTGAATAAAAATATAGAAATGTTTACTTAGACTTTCATTGAATTTATCAATATGTATAGATTTTTATATTTATACAGAAAATTGTATGTTTCTGTACACTATATTTTTCAGTAAAAAACACTACAATTTTTCTTATTATCGTGTCCATAAACAGTGTACAATAATTTAATTTCAGATATCTATCTAAAATTAAATTATTGTACAGGGAGAGACTATAAATTGAAAATTGGTTATGTGCGTGTATCAACTGTAGATCAAAATTTGGATTTACAAATAGATGCTTTAAAGGCGTATGGATGTGATGAAATATTTGAAGATAAGTTGAGTGGCATCGCCGGAAAAAGGCCCGGCCTTGAAAAAGCTCTTCAATATGTGAGGCCTGGTGATTCTCTTGTAGTCTGGCGACTTGATCGTTTAGGGAGAACGATGCATCATCGTATCCAAATTGTAAATGAATTAAATGAACAGGGCGTTAGTTTCTATAGTGTACAAGAAAATATCACGATGGATCGCTCTAGCGCTACAGGACAATTAATATTTCACTTATTTGCTTCTTTTGCAGAATTTGAAAGAAACCTCATTCGTGAACGGACAGAAGCGGGACGAATTGCTGCTTGAACAAAACAAATAGTGTACTAGAAGTCTTTTAGTACACTATTAAAACACATTCTTTCTAAGCTATAAATGAAAAAAGTAAACCATTTTATTTGGTTTACTTTAGCATAACAGAACATCACGATGATTGTTTAAAGCGCCCATCATAAAAACTCTCTCCTTTTCCTCTTTTTTATCAGTGTTGACACATAAAAAGAGGTTCAGACACAAAAACAGGCTGTGGAGAAGGCTTTCTCTACAACCTGGTAAAAAAGACCATGTATACACATGGATGTTACACTATTACTGGGAGGGATAATATCAATAGAATCCTATAAAACCCTTAATTTTTATTTACAGTTAGTCCGTATTTTTTAATAATAGTTTCAATCCCATCGGAAATATATTCATCATCTATTTTAACCACATGTCCAGTGTTATCTATATAAGCTTTAATTTTATTCCAATTAAATGGGTTGAAATTTAATTCACCAGTTGGAGATATGGGATAATATTCATGTGGGGTTCCAGGTGAATTCTGTGTAATTAAAGCCCCATTTGAATTGAAACAATATAAGTTTTTTTCATCTTGCAACCATCCGGTAATCATTGTTGCATTTTCATCAAAATAATACTTTTGTCCGTCAATCTCTTTCCACCCGTTTACTAAAAATCCATCTTTGTCAAAATATGACCATTTTTTATCGCTATTCCATTTTAACCATCCTGTATGCATGGAGCCATCCTCATTGAAATAATATTGTTTTCCATTATCATGTAATGTCCATTTATGCATAGAACCATCTTGATCAAAATAATATTGCTTTCCATC
>NZ_QJTG01000078.1:0-3490 GCF_003217275.1 Bacillus sp. 196mf | reverse complement strand
AGAGAGGCATATTCTTGAAAAACGTAAGACAACTGTATGCACTGATGGTGGTATATTTTATAATTGGCTAGAAGAAGACCGTTCCACCATACCCTCAACAAATCCAATAAGCAAGTCGCTTCTATCAGGTATATGTGATGAAATATCTGCAGAAGAAACTGATGAGATGGGGGTGTATTAAAGATGTCTGTGGTGTTATAGTTTTGTATTACTTTCGTAGCAATTAGAAGCGTAAATGTGGAAGGTGCTTAGTATCGCAAATATAACTACACTAACTTTAATTGAATTAACACTTCTGTTATTGTCAGCCCCGTCAATTTCGCGATTTCTTCTGGGGAATACCCTTGAGTTGTATACATTTTTTCAATTATGAATGCTGCTTTTTGAGGATTACTGTGATTTTGACGAGCTATAGCTTTTTTCATTGTATGTTCTCCCATTTTGTTTTAGTTATAGGATGTGCACTTTTTGGGGGTTCATACTTTTTCAAAGCTTTTTGGGAATAAAAAAACAAATTAACGTAAGTATGATACGAGACTAAAAATTGAACAACAGTTTATTGAGCAAAAAATACAACCCCCATTTTATTTCCTCATGTATATCATTCAAATAGAATGTTTGAAATACAAAAAAATCATATTATTTTTATAGACTATCAAATATATGAAATAGATTATTGGTTGCTTAAAATGGGAGATAAATATTACATTTGGGATATGATTGGGCTATCAAATGGAGTTACGTCTATTTAAAATAGAGAATCACATATACGACAGGGTTATTTTTTTATTTATTTATTTGTTTATTTATTTATTAAAGATAGGACAATTGCATTTCCCTTTGAATGTGAAGAAGCTGCAACATCGAAAGCCAGATCCATTGATCCTGACGTCGAAATTTCCTCCAAGATTCATATCACATACTCGAGTTTTAAGGACATTAAACGGAAAAATGATTATTTAAAAAAAGAAATAGGTATATATAAGATGTGGCAAAACTAAAATAAATATAAAAAAGGTAACTGCTTAGCATATTAAAAAAGGCAAGATAAAGAGAAGAAATGACTGTTATACATTTCCCCTCCTATTAATTGATCAAAGCAAGGTCCACCGTTCCTTCACGAATCAATTGTTCTATTGTGTGGAATACAGATTTTCCTTGTTTTTGTGCGGTTTGGATGAAGCTTCTCGTTAGTTAAACAAAATATTTGCGCTCCTTCTTCGGTACGGAACGTACCTGATACTTTTTGTTTTACTTTTGCCATTCGAATATCTCGCTCCGCTTCATTATTATCAAACGGAATATCAGCATGTGTGAGAAAACCTAAAATGGCATCTTTGTTTCTTACAAATCGGTCCCACAATGTAAGCTCTCCCTCTTGTTGTTCTTTGAGTTGTTTGGCATCACATAATAATTTTTTCATATTTTCTGCCCATTTTTCATCAGTTTGCTCAAAAATACCTTGTAAATCCCGCAAAAGATGAGCATTACATAAAATATTTTTGGACTGTTTATATCCAAAATAAGAGGACCAGCCATCATGAACAGCGATTCCTGAAAAATGGGGTAGCACACCAATCTCGTTCATCGCTTCTTTTCCACGTTTTGTATGTACAACTTGAAGGTTTATGTCTTTTGTGCTCATTGTATGGAGCCACTGGCGTTCTCGATTTACACGAATCCCGGTCTCGTCAAAATGAACAATGCGAGACTGCAACAAATGTAATTTGGCTTTTTCTTCAAATATGTCCAGACGCTCCCCGAATACACGATTCATATGTACAAGTGTTCCTTCACTAATGGTATGACCAAATTGATCACGAATATAGGCAGCTGTACGGGCATACGATAGCATCTGATAATTGGTGAGATAAACAACTAAAGCTTGTATACGAGGACCGTATTGTACAGATTTGGTGACATGGGGTAAAAACTGTCCTTCTTCGAACGACAAGCAATTCGAACACACTTTTCCTTCGGATTCATATTGAGTAATCTCTATGTTTGTAGCAGGTAAGTCGAAAACTTGTCATTTTTTTCGACTGACAATCTGTTCCCGTTCTAAAGAAGATTGACATTTTGAGCACAGGGAAATAGGGTGTGTCACAATATGATGCGGAGCATCTACAGGTGCAAGTCTATAGCCTTTGTGCCCGATTTGCCCACCAGATTTCCATCCTGTTTTTCCCCTTAAACTTTTCGTGATGTTTTTTACAGCCATCTGTAGAACTCTTTCATCCATACCAACGCGGCTGTTTCAATCCTTGATCTTACTAAGCTGTTGTTCAATTTCCCTACGTTCTTTCATCTGTGGTTTACTAAAAAATAGGGGAGATATAAAAAGAATAAAAGATTTCTAGTAGAATTGAATCCTAGACTATTACAGGTTTTGTTGTACATTTTAAAAAGAATAGAGAGAGCTATAAAATAGAGATTAAATTCAAGACTTCGTCTCTGTTTATATATATCCTGAGTCGTTCCATAAACATATAAATGGCTTGATGATCACGTGTTCTATAAAGTTGAATATCCAAAGTATGTCCATCAATTACACGATAAAGATAGCGCTCCCCCTCTTTCACCTTAATGTAAAATTCCAAGCGGGATGCGCTGTTTTGTTTTTTATTTTTCCTTTTCTCGATTTGATAAACTAAATTTCTATACTCATGAACCCAACGTATAATTATTGTAGGGTGAACGGATATGCCACGGTCTTTCAAAATTTCAGAAACATGACGATAACTTAAAAAAGAACGACAATAATAGCCGACGGACTACCAAGATAATGTCTCTCTTGAATTGTTTTCCTTTAAAATATCCCATTTGTTATGCTTCTCGTTTTCTTTTTCCAAAGTTTGAATAACTTTGCATCAGAACTTCTTAAAGTATTCGATGACATGACCAGAAAACCCCAGTATTAGTACTTCCACCTAAACTAAGGTTAATAGTTAAACCATTAGCTTCATAAAACAAGCCTATAATATCCCCTAATGTTAGATCCACTTCACCTGTAACTGTTACAGTTCCAGATCCTAATATAACCCTTATTTCTAATACTAATGCAACATCAACATCTAAAATTGGTATTAAGCCACTTAATAAATCTATAGGATTCGGTGCAGTTCTACGAATTACAAATGCTGGATCTACATTTGATCCTGTTGGAATATTTACCGCTGCAGTAGTGGAATAATTAATTGTTGCTTCAAATACATATCTTCCCGTCGAGGGGACAGTAAAATTACCTGAATTAGGGTCAAAACCTACACCTAAAAAGTAAGGGTCGGTTACATTCCAATTTTGCAATTGCGTACTTACAGGCGCAGTTATTCCTGTAATAACCCCTGAAAACCCCTCTATAAATACACCAGTTGGTCCTGTAATTCCAGTTGCTCCTGTAATTCCAGTTGCTCCTGTAGCTCCAGTTGGTCCTGTATCCCCAGTTGGTCCTGTAATTCCAGTTGGTCCTGTAGCTCCAGTTGGTCCTGTA
>NZ_QJTG01000077.1:0-3673 GCF_003217275.1 Bacillus sp. 196mf | reverse complement strand
CATTCTCTGATTGGAGTCTTTTCTTTATCATGTTTTCAAATCGGAAACATGTATTTGGCATGCCTTGTTTCCTAACTAAGCTGAGTAGTTACAATTTTTTTTAGAATCCTTTATACTAAATATGTTGTATATTAAAGTACATAAAAAACCAATTCCATTAAAAAATGAAATTGGTTATACACAAAATTGCTGCTCTATAGTAAGTATTAAACAATATAAAAACCTTATATAATATATCTCTTTTAAAATATTTAAAGATTAAAGATAAAACTTTTATACAAAAGAAAAATAGTGTTTAAACATTGATATACCAGGGGTTTATAAATATTATATACGTAAAAAATCACAAACAGTAATTACTGGTAATGTATCTATATGACTTAGTTATGGTTCAAAACCACAAAAAATCAAAAAGTAGAAATGTGAAAACTACATATAATCATCGTTAAATTGATACACGAAATGGAATAAATAATAAGTGCTAATTTAGAAGCCTTATTAACAGATTCTCCACATTTTAAAGAATTCTATACACAATTAATTAACAAAACACTTTAAGTTAAGAACAGAATCCACTTTTTCAACTTAACTAACAATAGAATTTCTGATTTTAAGTAGATATAAGGATTGAAACTTATAACAACAGTGTTTTGAACTATAAATTCTCCACATTTGATTAAATTTATTAAGATATCAACAGAATTTAAAAATAAGTTTATGTTTTTTTGTAGATACAAACGATATGAAAGATTGAAAATTCGGACTTTGTATTTGGCAAGATTGTGAATAACAGATCTTTAACGAACTGTAATGTATGAAATTGCATAAAAAAAGAGAGGAAGTTTTCAATTTATATGAAAACGCCTCTCTTTTTTATTTGCAGTGACATACGCGAAACGTTATTCCCAGCACGAATAGCCCTCTACTTTTGTTTTTTTCAAAAATAGAGAGCTGTATCATTACATTGCTGGAAGCAGCTGATCAACTGTATTTGGCACTTCTTTTGTTGAACGGTAGTACGCTTCTAAGGACTGTAGAAACGGAATTAAATCGAAATCTTCAGGGACTTCAATTACACGAATCTTTTCCTTCGGCAATTTATCAATTTTTTCAATGAACAGTTCACGAATATCACTAGGGATTTGATTTCCTTTATGCCCACTAGACTTTAATAGTTCGCGAATTTCAATTTCTAATGCTGTATATGCGTTAATGTTTACGCCTTGCTCATAAGCATACTTTCTAAACAGTGATTCCTCTTGATACTGCATGTAATTACGATGGTAAGCATCTATAGTAACAGGTACGGCGTATTTTGCTTGAAGCAGGTCATGCGCTTTACGGAATAGCTTTTGAACATTGCGTAACGAGTAAATAGCAAAATGAGTACCAAATTTAAAGATGGCCTCTTCTTGTTCATATTTAGGTACATTGTGTGTAATTAAAGGATAGATGCCGGTTTTAGCAGCTGTATCCAATACACGGTATTGAGAAGATTGCTTTAATAATTTACTTAGCGTATAAACAAGCTTTTTCGGATAACCTTCTTGTCGATCAATCATTTCTCGTAAACCACGAACTACTTGACGGATTTGACGGTGACAAGAGTATTTTAAAACGTTAATGAATTGGTTCATATCCTTTGTAAATTCAGCAATATTCATTTCAATTAATAAGTTTTCTATGAATGTAACTTTACGCTTATATGTATCTCGTGGTGTAAATGGATCACGGTATTCTGCTCCTTCTTCTTTCGCGCATAAGAAATCAGGATGTAGAGATAAATGCAACGTAGTATATTGCCTTTTATTTCTCTTTCCTTTTTCTAACTTGCAAATTTTAAATAAAGGAGATCCAGTAGCAGACAATTTTGTTTCCAATTCCTCAAGTACAGCACGAATCTGATGTGGGTATTTCTTATGTAGGTATCGATACATACCGCCAAAATGAGTTGAGCTTCCTTGTTCGTCAACTTTAAATAAAGAACGTTTCAAAGTTGTCTCGCGTTGTTGCTGCATTGCCACATCCATAAATAGCTTCTTAGCTGCAATAGATAACTCAAAGAATTCTTTTGTAAATACTATTGGGCTGATAAATGTATATGCATTTGCTTTATTTGTTTTCTTGTTCATGAAATCTGTTAAAGTGATTTTATATTTACCACTGTACTCATTTTCAATTGTAATTATGTTGTGGAAACTTAACTTCTTTAAAGCCACATAAAATTGTGAGTGGTGAATATGTGCAAATGCCTCTTTATAATTTTTATAATCTTCCCATAGCATGTGGATCGATACATGCGAAAGCTCACCATATGTATTACATTTTTTATGAAGAAATAGAAATACTTCTAAATCAGCATTTGTAATTCCATATAGCTTATGTTTTCTGCCTTCGTTTTTATCAAATTCACTTACTTTATCTACAATCTTTTTCATTTTCAGTGAAAAAGATGGCTTTACTTTTGCAACAAACCCCTCTTCATCTGCAATTCGCTCTTCATAGGACATTGAATTCACAATGTCTTCTAAATAAGTATCTTTAAAACTGTAATACTTACCTTCTAAAGCTTCTACTAACTTTTGCCATGATTTAATTGTTACAATTACCGGTGTTGTTGTTTCACCATTTAAACTACGTTTGTTCTTTATAACGAAAGGTTTTGCCATCTTTTTCACCTCCTTATATATTAAGTTGCAGTTTTCCCCACAATTAGATATAGATTATCATTTTTGATTATATCAAATCGAATACTGGTGAAATCTGTCCCTTTAAGAGAAAAAACAAAAAAATGAAACGTGCCTCTATCCCTTGTGTGACAAGGGGTTTGACGTTTCATGAAAAAAAGTTTGTTGCCACCATAGGGCTATGAAGTTTTTTGAATATGAAACGTAATACGTAGTAGGAGAAATCCTTCAAAACCATTGATTTCATAGGGTTTTTATCCAATTTCGTTTGAAAGTTATAGCCATCATATAGCTATAACGTTTCATGTTTTTAAAACGAGTTATATTTTATTAAAAACTGCTGTAACCCTTGGTACATATAGGTTGTTGAGATTTTTAAAATGAAAGTTGTAGCCATCATACCGCTATAAATGTTTCAGTTTGTTTCATGTTTCCTGCCATCATATAGCTATAACGTTTCATGTTTTTAAAACAAGTAATATTTTATTGAAAACCGCTGTAACCCTTGGTACATATAGGTTGTTGGGATTTTCAAAATGAAAGTTGTAGCCATCATATAGCTATAATGATTTTAGCGTGTTTGCTTTCATATTTTATGGAATGGCTTTATAGCAACGTTTATTACTAATTTACATAGAATAAAAAAATTTTTAGTCAAGTGATTTTCAAGATATTCTCGTTTCATTTTTTCAAAGTTGTAACCATCATATAGCTATAACGTTTCATAAATTACGAAATTGTAGCCATCATATAGCTATTCATTATTAAAAGTAAGAAGTAATAGCCATGATAAGGCTATAGTTTCAAATAAGAAGTAATAGCCATGATAAAGCTATACTGTTTTAAGTAAGAAGTAATAGCCGTAATAAGGCTATAAAACTTGAAATAAGAGCTTATAGCCATGATAAGGCTACATAGTTTCAAATAAGAAGTAGTAGCCATGATAAGGCTATATAGTTTCAAATAAGAAGTAGTAGCCATGATAA
>NZ_QJTG01000076.1:0-3798 GCF_003217275.1 Bacillus sp. 196mf | reverse complement strand
TCTCTAGCGCCGATGGTAGTTGGGACCTTGTCCCTGTGAGAGTAGGACGTCGCCAAGCAACTTTAAGACGAGTCAGAATGACTCGTCTTTTTTGTGTTTAATGAAATAAGCGTGTAATTAATATCGGCTCTATGAGTACGTTTATCTAGTAAGAAATAGCTTTGTTTTAGCATACCTTCAGAAAAATAAGGCTGAGTTTTTTAGGCTCTTTAATTTTGAGCTTTAAAGTCTATTTGTTAACAAGAATATATACGAGGTATTGCCCTCTGTAGCCTACTCACACCCTCTTTTATTTCTTCAGTTGTTAAATGTCCATACCCTATAATAATTCGATTGTGATGTTTTCCTTTTTCAATGGCGTGGTCTTCCACAGGATATACCTTCACTCCGAGTTGTTGGGTTTTCTCAAGTAATTCTTGTGTGAATTGAACTTGATTGAATTCAACAATCAGGTGTAATCCTGTAGAATAACCAAAAATATTGATTTTATTTGAGAATGCTGATTTTAATTGCTGGATAAGGAAGTCTCTTCGATTTTTATAGATTTTTTTCATCTTCATAATATGCCGTTCCAAATAACCTTCGGCAATAAATTTAGCAAGGACAAGCTGATTTAAAGAAGGTGTATGTAGATCGGAAAACCATTTTACCCTGCGACATTTTTCAATAAGGTGTGAGGGAAGAACTAAGTATCCCATCCTAAGGGCCGGTGATAAAATTTTACTAAATGAACCTATATATATAACACGTTCGGGATCCAATCCCTGTAATGAACTTACAGGTGAACCTTCATATCGAAACTCACTGTCATAATCATCTTCAATAAGATAACAATTTGTTTTTCTTGAGTAGTTAATCAATTGAACCCGTCGTTGAATCGGTAACGTTCCACCTAAAGGAAACTGATGAGAAGGAGTAATGAAGATGAATTTTGGATTTTTATTTGCAGGCAGCAAAGATGTATCCATTCCATTATCATCAACCGGTATAGGAGAAAGTAAGGCTCCTGAATTTTTAAAAATTGTTTGAATGTCATTGGTGATGGGATCTTCTATTAGTACTTCGTCACCTGGTGATAAAAGTAACTTAGAAACAAGTGTTAAAGCTTGAGTTGCACCGGAAGTAATCACCAATTGTTCTGGATGACAAAAAACTCCTCTTGTTTTTAGTAAATAGCGTGATAAAACCTTTCTTAATTCGGGGCGCCCTTCGGGAATATCGTATCCAAATGTAGAAGGAGGTGTTTCATTCCATATAGTGTGGGATAACTTTGCCCATCCCTTACGTGGAAATAAGTCTAATGCTGGTATCCCTGAACGGAAATTAATGATATTACTGTCTTTGTTTCTTTCTTCGCACCAAGATAAAGAATCAATTAGAGTTAATTTTTTACGTTGTTCTAAATATGTCCCTTCTGCAATGAATGTCCCGGCTCCTTGCTGAGTGACCAAAAAACCTTCGGAAAATAATTGATCATAAGCTTCTAAAATTACGTTCCTAGACACCCCTAACTCAGAAGATAATTCCCGTGTTGATGGTAGTTTTTCTCCGGATTGCAGCTCTCCGTTTAATATTCGTTCACGTATTTGGTGATAAACCTGTCGAATTAAACTTATATCTAACGATCGATCAATAGGTATCCAAAGCATATAAATGCTCCCTTCAGCAAAATTGGTACCATAAAAGTTTGGGTGAAATGGTACTAATACAAACCATTTTAGCATGCTATAGTTGGATCAAATAGTTCTAAAGGGGATGAAAATGTGATGACTAAACCAGAATTCCAAGTAGCTCAGGCATTTAAATCGATTGCACGAAATGAACATATAAAATCCTATGTACAACAATCTACTGAACTCTATGCGTTATTATTACAAGCTGCGAAACGCTTTGTCACCGGAGAAACGAGACATGAGGGGATTGGGACGGCAAAGGAACTAATTACAAAAGGTTATCATACTTCACTAGAATACATAGGGGAAAATACTCTAGATATAGAGGAATGTTATAAAGCTAAAAATGAGTTTTTGAATCTTATTGGGGACATGGGTACTCTATCTATGAAACAAACAGTATCACTCGATTTATCGCATATTGGGTTATCTATAGATCCAGAAATATCTTATATTCATTTAATGGAGTTGGCAGAGAAGGCGAAAGTACATGGAACTACCCTTATGATAAGTATGGAAGAATCATCTAAAGCAGCGGACATTCTTTCCATTTATAAAAAGGTAACTGAGCAATATCATAATGTAGGGATAACAATACAGACACATTTATATCGCTCAAACAATGATATTCAAGAACTCCTTCATTATCCAGGGAAAATAAGAGTTGTAAAAGGTGCCTATCAAGAAGTTCCGGATATTGCTATGCCTAGGTCAACTGATTTAAATCAACAGTATCTTCAAATTGTAGAACAATTAGTTGAACACAATCATCCTGTATCTATAGCTACACATGATGAAATTCTTATTACAGAGATGGAGCAACGTCAATATTTTAGTCAAACTAATGTAGAAATAGAAATGCTATATGGAATTCGTCCGGATATGTTAAGAGATTTGAAAAACAAAGGACATAACGCTAGAGTATATTTGACTTATGGGAAAGAGTGGTACTTGTATCTATGTCACCGGATAGCTGAACATCCAGAAAATTTATATCGTGCAGTGACAGATATGATACATTCACCTTCAGCAGAGCGGAGTAGGGAATATTGAATAGACATTTAATACTAAATGTAAAAATGATTTTGGCTGTGGCCTAAAAATAAGAGCCGGATTTTTCTTAGTGTAGAAATTCCGGCCATTTTATATTGAAATTTTTTTAGTATATATTTGTGTTAAAGGCGGACAGCACCCCTGTAGGTATTGAGAGGATTAAGATTTATAATTGTGCAGCCGTCGTATACCTTGTTGTAGAATTGTTTTTGTATGGTTGTGTATTCTTAGGGGGGAGATAGAAACAACGGAAATTATGATTCTATATGTATTTCAAAAGGGGGATATATACTAGAAATGAAACTAAATGCTTTGTTAGTGAAATGATTCGCTCTTTTAGCAGTAAAACGTAAATATAGGTATGGGATTAATATCTATTAATGTTATATAAAAAGTGAAGTAATGAAAGGAACGAGTGTTCTGTATATGTGTGTTCGGTACACTTGATACATTGAGGTGCGTATTTTTAATCCAGTATATGTGTTTAAAAAGGAAATACTATTAATCAATTCGAACCTTGAGCATATCTTAAATATTTATTAAGAGAATATAGCTGTATGGAAATAGATGATACTAAAGATGAAAGAGATATAAGGCTGATATTTCAGTGAAACAGGGATAGTTAATAAATATATTAGTGTGGTTCTATATATTTGCGAGTAAACAGATAAGCAACCATTACTTCATATAAGGAGAACTTGGGACTCTATAACTAGAGTAGTATATGAGTTTATTATGGATTTCTGTATCGTTGTCTGTTATAAGAATACGTATATCTTCAATCGTTTCTAATAGAGGGCGTGATAAACAAAGAGGTATTAATATTTATTAAAATAAGATTGTTAGTTTCGCTGGGTAAAAACTTCTGTACAAATTAAGTCTAAGGTTTAAAGTAACTTTAATATATTTAGGGAAAATATATTAAAGAGAAGTAGGAGGTAGCTCTTTGGTAATGAATCCTCGGAGAGACGTATCTAGCTAAAAAAGCATAAAAATATTAAATTGAATTTCTTTATAAAAAGGTGTTGACGATTATACTTTAGAGGTGTAATATAGAACAAGTCGCCGATGA
>NZ_QJTG01000075.1:0-3873 GCF_003217275.1 Bacillus sp. 196mf | reverse complement strand
TCTATCGTTTTTTTAAAATAAGCTTAAAGAGAGGAATGAATATTATGGATAAAGAAAGAGAGGAAATTTCATATAGAACATTATGTGAATTTGAAAAAAGTTTCCTTGAAAATTTCAAAGAAAAAGATGATGGAAACATAGAGTTTTCCACATTTAATTTGGAAGATAAAGAAAGAATGTCTCCTACTCAATCAATCACATACACATCCTTTAAAGATCTATTTGAAGAACAATATAAAGAATCATTTTTGACAAGTATTGAATCATTAGATTTGAAAGAAATAGATAATAAAGTAGGGGCTGATACATTAGATACTATAATAGCTAAAGATCCAATCATTCGTGTTCGTTATGAGGAAATAACCAAAGAACGGGATTTAGATAACGATGGAACACCCGATCGCATAGATATAGACGACACAAAAAATTCTGTACAAACAGTTGGAGATTTAGACAAAGTAAAAAGCTCAACCAATAAAGAAACTGAAGAGGATAATGAAGAGAAAAAAGAGAAGAAAATAAAGCGAAAAAACCATGATATGGAATTATAAAGGAGCAAATATCTATGAATATTTTAAAATGGATTCTAAGAACATTTTTAAAGTTATTGATATTCACCGTTACCATTTCATTTGCAATTATTAAATTTGTGCTATTTTTCATCCTATTTTTTCTTACACTTGGGCGGATTGGCTCCAACATGACAAAATTTTAAAAAGGAATGAACTAACTTTCCATCAAGGTGGATATATCACTGTATAGAGTTTGTATCATTCTGAAGAAACGAAATTTTCTGAATAATATTGAAAAATGCACCTTATCAAGATGCGTGTTTTGTTATCTGCTATTATGTATTATAAGAATATTCCCTTTATTAGGGTGATTGGAGGATTATATGAACGTTCAACTAAAGGGAAATGAACAACTTACTGAATTACTTAATGAATGGTATTTACAAATTCGTTCCAGGAATAGTGGCAATGCTAATCGTTTAAAAAAAGAAATCGAGAGTCAAATTAGTAATATACAAAACAATCAAGATTTATTATTTTATTACTCACTTCTTAATTTCCGTCATAAATATCTAATTAATAATATGGGTATTTCTAAAAATAGTTTTGACAAAATCGAAGATTTCGACACTCCAAGAGAAGATTATCTAGCATATTACTACCACTTTTTTAAAGCCATTCACTCTAATGCAGTTGGAAGCTATAATTTAGCAAAAGAGCATTATGAAAAAGCTGAATTACTCCTAATACACATTCCTGATGATCTTGAAAAAGCTGAATTCTATTATAATTTAGCTATTTTTCATTATCATATTCACCAAGCTCTTTTTGCCATAAAATACGCAAATATATCCAAGGATATATTTATTAATAACACTGATTGCGAATTAAAAATTTCCTATTGTAATAATCTTTTAGGATTAGCTTGCACTCACTTAAACGAATTTGAGATGGCAGAAGAATATTTCCTCACAGCAATAGACTTATTTCGTTCATTCGGTAACGAAAGGGATATATTAATTGCTCGTCAAAATTTGGGTTTAATGTATGCTGAACAAAAGCAATCTGTCTTGGCGGTTCGTTATTTATCTGAAGTAAATGAGAAGATGTCAAGTAACTATAGAGCACTTTTTGTTGAAGCTAAGCAACGCCTAATATTAGGAGAAACAGACATTGCATCAGAGCTTATAAAAAGAGGCCTACATATTTGTAAAGAATTAGAGATACTGGAATACCAATATCACTTTGAAATTCTTGATAAATTATGCAACGGAGATAAAACTGAAATTTTAGAAAATACTATATTAGCAGGAATGGAATACTTTAAGCAAGAAAAACTATGGGAGTATATTCAAGAATATTACGAAATTTTAGCTCTTCAGTTGCATAACGATACACAATTCGAAAAATCTAGCACATACTTTCATTTAACTTATCAGGCAAAAGAAAAAATTATTAGCAAAGAGGTGGTAAAATGAAGCTCTTAAAATTAAGTTTAGTAAGCCTTATCGCAATAGGTATTTTTACAATTGGGAATCCTTCAATCGGATTTGATGTCCAACAAGCTAGCAGTGCTGTAATTAGTTATGCACATGGCAATACTGGCTGAGAGTATTACTCACAAAAAGGGGAAATAGCCGAATTACAAATGTAATATGGCTATTTCTCTTTTCTCCATTTTTTATCAAAATAGAAACATGGAGTACCTAAAAATAAGCACTCCATGTTGTATGTATACGTATTGTTGTTTTTTTACTTCTTTTGATTTTTCCCACTCGGATGTTATTCTACTAACTTCCTTTAAATCTAACTTTTCATCGGGTATTAGATTTATAATCGCTCCTTTGAATAAGCAATGTGATTTATCATCTGTTTAAACATAAATCATATATGGATCTCGCCCATCAATAATTCCATTTAATGTTTTCCCATTTTGCAATACAAATTTACACGCAATTTTACGATAATCCAAATATTGAAGTATAGCATCGAACTTTAGAATCATATCTAATCGCCCTCAAAATATATTTGATAATTAATATGCATTATAGCAAGATTCAATCACCGAATATTGCACTCTCATCAACATCATCCAAATAAGTATCGCCTTTTTGTTTCTTTTCAATAGGCTCTGATTCCTTTTGTACTTTTACTTCTTCTTTCTTATCCACTTTCTCAATATGCTTTTCTTCTTTCTCGACTTTTTGTTCCTCTACTTCAGCAATTGGAACATTCTTGTTTTGATGAAAATTATTTATATTTGCGTTTTCTAGCAACGCTGAAATGTCTTGGTAAAATTTTTCCTTCATGAACAAATCTCTTTGCATTTTCTTCGATACTTCATAATCTGTTACATCATCTATTCCGTACTGATCTACAAAATGTAAAACTAACGTAATTAACGATTCAGATAGATTCGTTTGTGCATTGAGCCAATCATAAAATTTTGGATTTGTCTCTTTTTTAAAATTCCAATTGTATTGTTCTCTCTGTTTCTGTTTACTCATTTCTTAGCCACCTTAGAAGCCAATTTCTTACTTAAAATCTCCATACCTCTAACATTCATTTCTGTTGCATAGGTTGGTGAAATCCACAGTAATTGCATATCATTTACTTCACAAAACTCAAATGCTTTTTTATACAAATCTTCTCTTAGCGCAATGCTTCCTCCTCCGTAAACCGCGAGCACTTCAGCTTGGCTAGCTGTTTTATAAACATATGCTTTTTCGATATCATCATAAATCCCTTGAGCTTGCATATAACGAGTTTCTTCTAAAAATTCTACAGCCTTATCATGTTTTTTATCGTTAGGATCAGTAACTAATTCACTGAATTGTTGACGATTGATATCTACGCCACCCTCATATTCTTCTTGCAACAATTTAATTGCTCCCTCTATTGCATGACCAATTCCTCTTTTTTCTCCCCAACAAGCGTCTGGAACAGGGTTTAAACCCTTAGAAAAAATGTATTCAGAGGTACCGTCTCCAATATCAGCGTGCAGAATTTTTTTGTTTTTAAAATATTCACCATTTACTACTTCTTCTACCATTAGATTAGCTTTTCTCTTTTTAACCTCTTTATCATCTTCTTTACTATCTGTTTCTTTTTTATACAACTTATTAAAGTCATCGAACATATCTTGATTTCCTTCAAAGATGGCATATAAAGCCGGAATACCTTCGCGAGTTACTTTTACAGTTTCAAATTCGATTTTCACTGTTACTTTTTCTTCACCCACATACACGATCACAATATGCACATTTTCTTTAAAACGACTTTCTAGAAAACGAGCTTTCTTTCCTTCATATTCAGAAGCTGGAATTGCTAATATTAGTGATGCAGGTACCTCTATACTTTT
>NZ_QJTG01000074.1:0-4012 GCF_003217275.1 Bacillus sp. 196mf | reverse complement strand
ACTTCCACTGGAGAATTATCTTTTTCCGCTGCAAACGATGCAGTAGGGACTGCAAAAGAACTTAAAATAGTTGCTGTTGCTAATCCTTTTATGATTTTTTCAGATGAAAATTCTGTATCTTCTTCGTGAGATGTTGATTGTATAGGATGAATACGATGCTTTATTTTATTATCAATTTTTTTATGATTCATGGGTTACACCACCTATAAGTTATAAGTAATATTTCTTGTGTCAAAACAATGCCGCTAATAAATCAGGAGTATAAACGTATTTTCCTCTAAATGAACTGTATCTATACGTCCCCATTTCGACACTGATGCAAGAATAGGATATAAAACTGCAAACCATTCTGTTTTCGAGTATAAAAATATATGTAGTACATAGCAATCATCCACATGTATTATATTTGTAGTGATTACAACGGAATCTTATTATTTATCTGGACAATCGTATGAAAGAATATTGAGTCAATTTTATATACGCGCTATTCTTAAGAAAAGGCGTAAGGGTAGATATGATCATGAAACAATTTACGAAAACGGTTCAAATGGAGGACCAAAGACACATAAAGTAAAACATACGGTTCTATTGCAAAGTTGAAAACCTGCTTAAAATACTGAAATAATTTCATTTTTCTCGCTATATATAGATATAAGCTTAAAATCCCCATTATCCATAGGATAATGGGGATTCATTTTATTATTTGTTTTCTACTATTATTTTGCAGACTTTGCAGCTTCTAAAGCAGCGATATAATTTGGGTGATGAGTTACCTCATTAACATATTCAGCGTAAACGATTGTATTGAAAGAGTCTACTACAAATACAGCACGAGTAAGTAAACGAAGATCATCTAAAATCACACCGTAAGCTTTTCCGAACGAAAGAGTACGATGATCAGAAAGGATTACTACATGATCCATTCCTTGTGCCCCGCACCAACGCTTTTGAGCAAATGGTAAATCAACACTAATTGTTAAAAGCTGTACATGATCTAACTGAGAGGCTTCTTGATTAAAACGTCGCGTTTGTGCATCACACACCTCTGTGTCAAGAGAGGGTACGACACTAATTAATTTTACTTTTCCGTTATAGGTTTCTAACTGAACGGGTGATAAATCATTTGTCAGCAATTCAAAAGTAGGTGCTTGGTCACCTATTTTTAACTTATTTCCACTTACTTGCATAGGATTACCTAAAAACGTTACTTCTGTCATGAATCATTCCTCCTACAGTTTAAAAGAATATATATACTATTCATCATTACTCCTTAAGCTATGCATTAGACAATACATAGCTTGTACAAGTCCACAAAAATTTGTCAGCCCTTTGATTAACATTTCTGCTTTTTTGTGTTCGTACATTCCACTACAAGGGAACTGTACGGTAATCTTCATGCAGGTGTATCATCTGTCCCGCACTCCATACACCAAATAAACCATTTTTATTTTTGTATCCTATGTACACATTACTATAATAACTCTTTCTTTGAATTGTCAATTGACCAAATCAAAAAATAGAAGACATCTTATTTTCCAACACACATACTGAGAAATCTGATGCAAATAAGATTTTATACTGTCGTAAACGCTTTTCGTTCGAATCCGTGTAAGCCAATTGGAGCATCCGCGTATCCTGGAATTAGGTAGCTTCCTCCGCCAAATCTAGACCCATGTATGAGTGGATCCCCATGTTCATCTTTTGGTTGGATAAAGGGAATAATAAAGCTATAATAACCCCTGCTGCCATCACTATATGTATTTTCTATGATTATCCAATATCCCAGATTTAGAGATGGATTTAAATTTTGGACGTTCTTTGGCGTAATATTATTTAAAGTAACGTAATCGTTTAAGATAATAGCTCCTGATTGTTGGACAATGGCATTGCCGCTAAAATTTGATATTTTGGGAAACACTTCTTCGAAACCTTTATCAGTAGGATATGTTGTATTAACTGTTTTGTTTTTCGTCCATTCATAGGTACCATCCGGATGATTTGCAATTTTCCATCTTGTTCGAACAACTTGAACAGTATTACTTTTATCCTTAATTACACCGTGAAATCTTAGTTTTTTTTCTTCAACACCTACAGAAGCAAAAAGTAGTCCGTCTTGACTATGTGCCCCCATAAAGGTAGTCCAAGAAACGGGATTATCTGTTCTCACTTTTGCTTCTGCTGTCATCTGAGTATTTTCAGCAGCAAATACAGATCCTTCTCCTCCTGTAAATGTTGTAACTCCAATTGCTAAAGCTGCTATTGTGAAAAAGGTACGATTTTTCTTCAAAATGAATTCTCCTATCTATTTATACAAAAGTAATCACCTCAGAAACCATTAAAAACACAATTGTTTATTCAGTTCCCGAGGGCGTTATAAATATAACAAGGGTGGTCTCGCATTGTCAATCTAATTATTCAAAATAAATGTTCACCTATGTACTTGTTATGTTAGGTGTGTCTAAAAACAATTTTTACCATAGTATTCCCTTCACCAAAATAGGAGATTATGCCTTCACATCCTTATACATGAGCAAAGGAAACAAATCCTCCTACTCACGATCTTCACTGTAGCTTTTCTTGGATACGTGCAAGAAAGAAGTGATAGAAAACAGGAGTACTCCTGTTCCAGTTGTCAATAAGAAGCCAGTTCTCCTAAGCTAATTTCTTATGTACTTATTCCAAGTCTGCTTATGCCCATTATATATCGTAAATCTTGAAACAATCTGAAACAGAATCATTTTTAAACATACGAGTAGTCCTTCGGTATATGGAAGGTAATTGATCATGCTAAAAATCCCCTTACAATGATGAGGTAAGGGGGATTTTTAGCACTTAGCAATGGAAAACAGCTAAGACGATGTGATGGTATAGGAAGGATATCATAGTATTTTATAAATAGCAATATGGACCTTATAGGACTTGAACCTATGACCGGACGGTTATGAGCCGTCTGCTCTGACCAGCTGAGCTAAAGGTCCTCTAAAGGAGAAAGCATAATCTCTCGGATTCCTTCCTTGTTTTTACAGAAATAAGAAGTTAGGTTTTTCAATCAAAAACAAACATCTTATATCAAATAATAACCGTTGCATATCAATATACCATAAGAGAAGAATACAATTCAAATGTGATTATTGATATGTTTTAGGCATACTGATTTAGAAAATATCCTATAACCCCAGAAAACTTTGCAACCGTTCTGTTACAGCAAGAAAATGGATGTTGAAAAAATTAAGCTTTCTAATTGGATAAAAATATGGATTACGAAAATGACACTAAAAAGGAATGATAGTTTAAAAAAAGTTAAGTTTCTTCCTATTAATATAGGAAATAAATATAGTGGTTTACGATGTACCGCAGACTGTGGAAGAATTGTGAACGAACACTTGAAAATAGTAGACAAAGTTGCTTATTGGCAGGTGTGGCAATTTTATTGAAAAGATTTTAAACAAGTTCTTAGAGTCTGTTTATAGTCTTACCTTTTTTGTATTAAAATAGCGAGAAATCCTAGGACAATCATTTGTTTACTTGTTTCTAGTTTTCTCTCTACATTTTTGAAACTTTTCTCCTGTGTACCCACCATCCGTAAGGATGGCTTCTTATATTGTTTATACAAATCCATAAAACTGTGTGCAAGTAATTTTGTAACACGGGTATACGCCAAGTTGGAACTTGAATTACTATACGTATGATTTTCCACAGAAAATATTCCAAAATATGTAAATTCCATAAATATGGTAATTATTTCAACTATACAGTATCAAATCGATTTGCTAAGATAAGTCTCGTTGAATGAAACTAAATAAACTTTTATGTTTTATTTAGTTTTTTGACTGTTTCATTTGTATACAGAAAAATACCTATTGGTATTTTTATCATATTATGTAGAGGAGTGTGCATGACACATGAAAAAGCAATTTATCATAAAAGGATTAGCAACAGCAACTATTTTAAGTTCTTTTGCAGTCCCTACTGCATCGTTTGCAGCGGAAAAAGATAATTCTCCAGTGGAAGT
>NZ_QJTG01000073.1:0-4303 GCF_003217275.1 Bacillus sp. 196mf | reverse complement strand
AACGTCACCCTTTCTCATAGATTATTAAGAAAGAATAACGTTTTTTTGTACTTGGGGGTAGTAAAAAATCTTAAGTTGATGGGCATGTATGGTGAGGCCTAATAGAAAATTTCTTTGGGATTATGAAGTCGGAGTTCCTCTACATAAAAGAATTTGAAAATGTAGAGCACTTTAAAATAGAATTAGAAATATATATAGATTATTATAATACGAAACGGATTAAGGCAAATTTCAAAGTGCCTAATGAAATAACCGTGTCTAACTATGAGGGGTCACTTCAATGTATGGTGACCTCTCATAGTTTAAAAGTTCTACCCACCTTGAAAATTGTGGGAATGAAAGATATATCTAATCCTCTAAAAGGGAAACGGATTCATTTTAAGACGATTGAATAGGAACGTGACTACTAAAAGGTCCAGGTTGAATATTAAAGCAGTACCATTGGCGCAAAAAAGAGATGTGTGTGGGACCATTCTCCATTCAGATTAGGAATCCCAGTAAACATCTCATGCCGACAACAAACGATTTTCCAATTTCAATATCATTGGTAACCACCTTCGCACAGGAAACTGCCATGATAACGCTTGTATCGAGTCATTTTTCTCTCATTTAAAACCGGAGATGTTGTATTTGAATCATTTTAAAACAGAAGAAGCTTTTAATACAAGCACTTGAAGATTATATTTACTTTTATAACTATAAACCTTTCTAAAAATGTCTCAATCATCGAGCTCCGATAGAACATTGAATATCGATGGCTGCTTAGTCTTTTTCATAATGTTTGTAAGGCCAATAGTAAGATGGCCCCTGTATGACTTCAAAAAATATAAAATCAAAAAGTGTTGTTTTCCGTGCAGATGCTGCTTATGATAGTCAGCGCATTTATGAAATTCTATAATCCTGTGACATCTTTGGTAAACAGTTAATGAAAGAGCATAGGAAAATTGAACAACAGTTTAGTACTCCCAAAGATAAAAGACTATAACAGTCATTTTACGGTCAAAATCGCTATCTACTGGATGTTGAGCTGGTTCTTTGATTCATAACATTGTGTTTTTCCCATCAGGATTGTTAAAAATTTCACTCCAGGACCCTTTATAGTTTACAACAATTTACAGAACTGTTATAAACTATAAATTCTCGTTTTATTATAGAATATAACTGTAAATCAATATATTGACCATTTTCAAATTCATACTCTCGAAGTGTTCCTTCAAGTGTAAATCCACTTTTTTTCAAGGTCATTTGACAACCTTTATTTCTTGGATCTACCAAGGCTTCTACTCTGTTGTATTGATTTTTTAAAAAGGAAAATTCTAACACTTTTTGAATGCATTCACTCATAATTCCCTTGTTCCAATGTGCTTGTTGGAGTTTAAACCCTATTTCAATACGATTATGAATAGGTTCAAAACCAAAAACACCGATATCTCCAATATATTTATTACTCTTCTTATCAGCAATAATCCATCTAAACCCTTGATTATTTTTAGCAAGACTTTGAAACCACAAAATTTCTTCCTTTGCGCCTTCTAGATTGGCACATGGTTTCATTCCATAATATTCCATTACGTCCTGATCACTTATAATTCGAAATAATTCTTCTGCGTCAGCTATCGATGCTTCTCTTATTCTAATACTATTATTTTCAAAAATTGTAGCCATGGTTCCTCCCCTTAACTTTTCATAGAACATATCATCTACGTTATTGTACAATCATCCTTTTTCATTTATTGAGACAATAAAATTATAAAATATATCTCGAAAATTATAAATAAAAAGAATTTAAATAAAAAATACTCTTATATAGAGCTTCTAAAAAATCAAAATATCTTGACGTTAGATACAACTAGGAGACCTTTTACGGTTTTACATTAATATGTTCTATAAATTAACAAATTGAATTTATAAGCATATATCCATTGTTTCATGATAACACAGTTTCTTTCAATAACTGTCATACACGTTCACTCATATTTAATCTAACGCTTTTAGAAAAGTTCTATTAGAATTATACACAACACCTCTAGTGTAGAACAAACATGAGCTTTATATCTCTATACCAACCATAACGAGTGGATTCTGCCCTTTTGTTTTCCTCCATAAGGGCAGAACTAGCAATTAAAACACATGGGATCAATCTGGGACTTGAAAGGTCGTAGAGTCAAATATACAAGTATGATCAAAATAGGTAGAAAGAATATATCTCTGATTTCAGCTTATAGAATCGTAATAAATACGATTTAAACGAAAGATACAAAAGACGCGCTAAAGCCTGTTGAAGTTTCTAATTGACTACATAGTTGAGTCAGAGATAGAGTATCAAATTGTTGACCAAGTCATACAAACACAGACAAGAAATTGTACTCTTGATACTTACTACTTTGTTTCGTCCGACTGTTTATTTAGTTATAAATTAAATGTAACGGGAGGAGTATATAAATACACCTTCAGTGAATAAAGATAATCCTTGCTTATAACTTCCAAAATATTCTAGTCCTTAGTTGAGTAAAAATAATATTTTTGTTTAAGAAGATAGATGAATTAGATATTTGTGTCATTTTTACTAATTCTGCATTTATTAGTTATGATAAAAGAAGTTTGGAGTTTAATGAAAAATTTTCAAATGATTTTATTTGTGACGAATGCTTGAGTGCTTCTACATTAGATTCAAATTTAATTGGTCCTACACTCCCACCTATTCCGGCATTTACTTTACCTACCGGACCTACTGGGGACACTGGACCTACTGGATCTACCGGGGCCATTCCAACGAACAATTTCGGATTTTACTCTACAGATACAAGTATTACCTATCCAGCTAGTTCAATTCTTCAAATGAATCAAAATAATTTACAAAATGGAAATGTAACGTTGACAGATCCTACTACTATTACACTTTCACAAATAGGTTACTATTGGGTTGAATGGAGTGCTGAGGTTACTTCAGTAGCACAGGGAAATCATCAAATTTCTTTATTTGTTAATAGTACACTTGTGGATGGATCTAGTAATGCAATTGGTGTAATTAATAATATATCTAACAGTGGAATTCCAATATCTGGGGGTGCATTATTGAATATAATTACTACAAATTCAACCTTACAAACTACGTTGTCAGCTCCTGCTAATAATACAGTAGTAACCCATTTTAGCATACGAATCGTACAAATTTCTTAATTATTAATTGCTTAATACTAATTAGTATAGTAAAAAATCATTATTTTAATTTTTTATCTGTCGATTTAGCTTGACAAACACATAACTTAAAAGAGTTCCGTACAGATAGGTCAAAAAAGGTAATGATCTTTAGATAAAGATCGAAAAACTTGCTTTTTTTCCTAAAAATACTACCTGTTCCGTACGGAACAGGTAGTATTATATAAGGTTAAGAAGAGAAAAATAAAAAAATCAGTAATATCAAGGGTTTATAATGTATAGAGTGTACTCAAAAGAAAACACCTAAAAAATACTAATAGAAAAGATGACAATATAAAATTAAAGATTAGTAAATTATGTTTTAATCATTTTTATTTACAAAATTTTTTAAGTTACTTTATCTAATCTATCTTTGGAGACGAAAACATAATCAGCCTAACCACATATCCATCAACTTAAGAACTGAAACAAAAACAAAACTACTTTCGTATTTAAGCCCTCAGGGCTGAGCATAAAGCCTACTACATAATCGAACCAGGAGGATCCAAATGCAAATAGTAGCTAAGTCTGTACCAGAAAACATCACCATTTCAAATTCTAGTTTATTTAGAAGGGAAAAAAGTCTCTTAAGCTAATGCATGTGTCACTCCCCCAAGAATATGGCATTTGGATTGGGTTAATCCTAGGTTGTTTTAGTTATAATTCATTTAGTTAAATCTTAATTAGAAATTCTTTGAATATAGATTACTCAATGAAGTGGAATTTTTAAATTTTTTAAAAGTAATTATAAAAGACATATATTCTAATTGTAGAACTTATTAAAAATTGAAATATTAATTAATATTCCTATTGCTATCAAATTGACCATTAAAGAACTTCCACCAAAACTTATAAATGGAAATGGAGTACCCGTAAGAGGAAATAGTCCTGTAATACCACCTAAATTTACAATGGATTGCATGCCAATCATACAACCTATACCAATTGCTATAAAACTGCCGAATGGATCTACACATAACTGTGCAATTTTTAAAGAGCGAAGTACTATAGTCAAAACTCCAGCCAATAGAATAAATACACCAATAAATCCTAGTTCTTCAGAAACTATTGCCATTATAAAATCAGTGTGTGGTTCTGGAAGATA
>NZ_QJTG01000072.1:0-4471 GCF_003217275.1 Bacillus sp. 196mf | reverse complement strand
CAAACTTTTTGTAACAGGTTTACGCAAACCATCTGTAGAAGGTGGTTTATGACTATTTGTAGAGTTTTTTTTTGAAGCATGTTCTAGTTCTTGAATCCGTTTTTCTAACTTAGAGAATGTTTCTTCAAATAAAGAAATAACAGCTTCAGGTCCTTTTTTATATGCATCTAAAATGATTTTTCGATCGACCATCCTATTCACCCCCCTGTTTGATATACTCAGTATTTACAAATGGGAGGCATATGAAACTAGTAAAATTAAAAAAAGACACCAAAAGGTGGCTGAGTAGTTACAAATTATCAACTAAACATGGTGTGAAATATAAATATATTGAGTGTTATCTTAATGATATAGAAGAGATTAATAGGAGACTGCAAACACGTAAGCGTATGATCAGTCAAATTGAAAAGGTGGAGTCGGAAGTAGGTTTTGAAAAGTGGTTAAATGGTAGTCAAAGACCTTTAAATAATGAATACCTTATTGTGGATTCTAGTAAGCCTATAGAGCAATATGTGGAAAAAATGATGGATTATATGACTAAGTAGAGAAAAGACGTTATCTTCATTTGTGAAGATAACGTCTTTTGTTTTTAAATATCAGGTGTTTCTGTAGAAGTGCTTATTTTCCTACGGGAGCGTCTTTTTCTCCCGATTTTATCTAATAGTTCATACATAACTGGAACGACTACTAATGTAAGAACAGTCGAGACTGCCAAACCGCCGATGACAACGACGGCTAAACTTTTTGATACCATACTTCCTGCTTGGGATTGGCCAAATAGGAGCGGGAGCATAGCAACGATTGTTGTAATAGCTGTCATAATAATTGGGCGTAGTCTAGTAGAACCTGCTTCAAGTAAGGCTTCTCTAGTTTCCATTCCGTGTTCCCGATTTTGTTGGACTCTTTCTATTAATACAATAGCGTTTGTAACGACAATCCCGATTAACATTAATGCGCCAATCAAGGAATTTACATCAACAGGTGTTCGTGAAATGATTAATCCTAAAATACCACCGACAGCAGCTAACGGTAAGGAGAATAGGATTGCAAAAGGAGCGCGTGCTTGCCCGAAGGTGATAACCATAATTAAATATACAATCCCGATTGCAATCCCCATAATTTTGAATAAATCTGTAAAATTCTCTTGCATAGATTCAGTAGCTCCTGCGATATTTACTTTTGAACCGCTAGGTAAATCTAAGTCAGTTATCGCTTTATTTACTGCTGTGTTTACTTTACTCAAATCTTCATTTGAAGCTTCGGCGGTAATTTGAATTGTTTCTTTTCCGTCTTTATGGAAAATTTCTGTTTGCGTTTGTTTTTCTGAAATAGTTGCGATGTCTTTTAAAGGAATTGGTCCATTAGTAGGTGATAGTATGTTTGTATTTAAAATATCTTCTTGTTTAGTAATGTTTTCCTTTTTATGTTCTATCATAATAGTAGTTTTTTCATTATTAATTGTAATTTCGCCAATAGGTGATTTCTTCATAAGGAATGATACTTGTTGCGCAGCTATTTCTGGTGTTAAACCTAGTTGTTCAGCCTTTGTTTGATCAATATGAATTTGCCATTCTTTCTTAGAGTCTTCTAAATTCGTTTTTACTTTAGAAAGATCATCCATGCTTTTTAGTTTTGTTTCGACGATAGTAGCCGCCTCTTTTAAATCCGCTTCGTTAGTAGCTGTTACGTTAAATTGTAAGTTGTTGCCGCCGCCAGAGCTTGAATAACTTGTTTTTATATAATCAAGTTCAGCAGGCTCAAAAGTTTTATTTTCCTTTTTTAGCTCTTTAATATATTGATCAATATCAGAACCTTTTTTAAAGACTACAAATATACTAGCAAGGTTATTTTTAGTTGTTTGCCCCCATTGTGCATCTTCTGCGCTAGATCCCATTCGTAAAATAACGTCTGTTACATATGAATTAGAAAGTAATTTCTTTTCGAAATCGAATGCTTTTTGTTTTTGAGCTTCAGCATTATAATCGGCTGGAAATGTCATGTTAATAGATAACATTGTGTCATCCTCAGATTTTATGTTTGCTTTCGGTAGTAATATATAGACTGCAATCGATCCTGCAAATAATAAAAATGCAGTAAGTAGAATAATGAATTTATGAGAAAGAGACCACTTTAACGTAGCGACATATCGTGATGAAGAACTTGACTTTCGATGCTTTGTTTTTTTGAGTAGTAAAAAAGCCATAAGTGGAACGACTGTGAGTGCAACGATTAAGGATGATAGAATAGAATATACAACTGCTAATACCATAGGTAACATTAATTTTCCGATTGCTCCTGATACGAGGCCGATAGGTAAAAAAACAGCGACCGTTGTTAAAGTAGAAGAAGTAATTGCGACGGCGACTTCTTTCGTTGCATCAAGAATAATATTTTTAGAGAAAGAATCTTTTTGTAAACGGCGGAAAATATTCTCGATGACAACGATACTATCATCGACGAGACGTCCAACCGCAACAGCTAAACCACCAAGGGTTAAAATGTTAAGTGTGATGTTAGATTGATGTAGTAAAAAGAGTGTTAATAAAATAGATAATGGAATACTGACAACAGCGATGAGTGTTGTTCGGAAGTTACGTAAAAAGATTAAGATAATTAGAGTTGCAGCGATTGCTCCAAGTATTACTTCTTTTCCCATGCTAGTAACAGCATTTTCAACTTGTTCATGGGTTGAAGCCAAAAGTTTAATAGAAAATTGATCTTTATATTCCTTATCTATCTCTTTAACTTTTTTATCAATCTCTTTTCCAATGGCAACTGCATTTTTACGTGGTTCTTTCATGATGATTAATCCTGTGCCTTCTTCTCCGTTTATATGTGAGATTGTATCGTAGTGTTGTTTAATTTCAATTTGAGCAATGTCTTGCAATTTCACTTGGGGTGCCACAGTGATGTTTTTAATGTCATTTACATTTTTTATGTCCCCAATGACGCGGAGGTTGTATTCTTCCTGATTAACAGTAATTGCCCCAGCTGGAGTAGAAGTTTCTTTTCCTTGTAAAACAGTGAGTACCTGCTGTGATGTTACGTTTTTGTTTTTTAATTGGTTCGGATCAAGTACGATAGATAATTCAGAGGTGGATTTTCCGAAAAACATAACATTAGCAACACCATCAATGTTTTCGAGTTGTGGTACGATTTCTTTTTCAATTTGTTTTTCATCTGCTTTTGAAAACCCGTTTTGTTTCTGGATAGTAATTTGGGCGAGTGGAATCATAGAAGTGTTTAGTTGACTAACTACGGGCTTGGTTACATCTTTAGGTAATTTAATTGTATTGACGGCTTTTTCGACTTCGCGTGCTGCATCTTTCATGTTTGCTTTTGATGTATACGCAATGTCGATACGTGATAATCCCTCGTATGTAGAAGAAGTAATGGTGTCGATGTGTTCTAAATTGCGAAATTGTTTTTCGAGAGGATCAGTTACATCCTTTGTCATCGTTTCAGCGTCGAGTCCTTGAGATAAGGTTGTGACGGTAATTGCTGGATTGTCGATACTTGGTAAAAATTCCATAGGTAATTTAGAGCCGGAATAAACACCGAGTATGGAAATGAGAAAAATCATGATGATAATGGCAGCTCGGTTTTTTAATGAAAACTTTGTTAACCTATCCATAAAATAATTCCTCCATTGGTTTATTTATAGTTGAGTACATCCTTTCTTACTATATAACAAAAAATGGATATTTTTCATTAATTAAATGTAAAAAAATTCTAATAATATTCTTAAGTTTATATTTGCATTGGAATTGTTTAATGTGGATGGGATTTTTTCTTACGGCTAAGTTATATCGTTATTCTATAGAAGGATAATTATTATAAACTTTAATATAGAAGAGAATGAAAACCTGGGAAGGTATTGTGAAATGCAATTTGGTTGAATGAAGTGTAGTAGTATACAATCAGAATAACTATTTTTAGTAGGAAGGATAATAATTCTTTCTATAGAAGAAAGTAGGATAGATAATTTTTTTGTGTTTTTTATAAAAAACACTTGTTATTTAAAAATCATGATGGTATATTAATAAACGTCGCTGATGCGGAAACGCAGAAAACGACAAAAAAGAAATTTATAAACTTAGTTGACATCGAAAAATGAAGATGTTAATATGATGAAGTCGCTTCTGAAGCGGCGGACAAGTTCTTTGAAAACTGAACGAAACAAACAACGTGAAACGTCAATTTTTATTTTTAGATGCTAGACAAACTAACTTTATTGGAGAGTTTGATCCTGGCTCAGGATGAACGCTGGCGGCGTGCCTAATACATGCAAGTCGAGCGAATGGATTGAGAGCTTGCTCTCAAGAAGTTAGCGGCGGACGGGTGAGTAACACGTGGGTAACCTGCCCATAAGACTGGGATAACTCCGGGAAACCGGGGCTAATACCGGATAACATTTTGAACTGCATGGTTCGAAATTGAAAGGCGGCTTCGGCTGTCACTTATGGATGGA
>NZ_QJTG01000071.1:0-4564 GCF_003217275.1 Bacillus sp. 196mf | reverse complement strand
CCTTCATTTGCTGAATTAATAGCTTCAATCATGCCTTTATTCGCTGAATTCGTTCCATTAAGTCCTTCAATCATTTGTTGCATGCCTTCATTTGCAAGACGTATTGCGTCATTGATTTCAATAAATACCTTGTCAAATATTGCATTACTAGACTTTAAATGTTTATCGGCTTCTCCCATAAGCTTATTGAATTCTGTATAATCAAAATCATTGGTGAAATCAAACTCAATTTGCTTTGGAGGTTCAGATAGCCACTTCGTTATATCATCCCATTCTTGCTTACTAATAGCGTCATCATGTCCATTTGTAACTACATTCTTTATTTGGGATAATGAAGCGTATACGTTAGGTTGTCTTGTGTACTTATACCAATCTATTTTTTCAATAGGTTCTCTTGAAAAATATGTTAAAAACCCATACACGTATTGACCATTCCATAAAATTTTGTCGTCTTCTATCATGGTAACAATAGTACCTTTTGGAATGGTACCAATATCCGGGCTCATCATATCATTTACCGCTTTATACTGTAAATCCTTTGTCATTCTATACTTAATACCGTTTGGTGCAATCCAATGCTTGCCCTTTGAACTTTTAATTTGGTACCAACCGCCTGGTTGTTCACCAATAATTGCGACTTTTTCTGAATCAATTTTTCCTTGTGGCTCATAAAATTCGTATCTATTATACAATTGAGTGGGTTTCTTAATTTGATAAAATACGCCATCTGGAATAATCCAACGATCCCCATAAGCCGTTTTAATTCGTTTCCAACCATCAGCTCTATCTTCTAGTAAATTTACGGTTTGCGGCATTAAACCATACATTTCTTTTTCTGTTAGAAATGATGGTCCTTTATATAGTGCTACATTTTGTTTTAAGTCGTATGTAACACCTTTAGGTGCAATCCATGTGTCACCCATATAGGTTTTAATTTTCAGCCAACCCTTATCCTGTACGTCAAGAACTTTGACTGTTTGGGGAGCAATACTACCTACAGTTTTACTTTTATAATCTGGTGAAGAATATAGGGTTTGTGAGTTTTCCACCTTATAATTTATACCTTCTGGAGCAATCCAGCGCGTACCATTATCTGTAAGAACCTTTTTCCAACCATCTGGTTTCTCATCCAGTAGCGTTACCATTTGCGCACCCAATACTCCCGTACTCTTTTCCTCTATTGAAGGCTTAAGATACATTTTTACATTGGCTTGTAAATTATATTTTTGTCCTTCTGGTGCGACCCATTTTTCTCCGTTTTGCGTTTTTATTTTCTTCCATCCATTCCCTTTTTCTTCTGTTACCGTGACAGTACGGGGATTGATGTCATCGTTTGCTTGTTTCAAATAAGAAGGCTCACTATATAACAAAGTCGGTCGTTGTATGACATACTCTTTATAAGTTACGACCGATTCATTATTTTTCATATCTGTTACTTTCATAATTGTCCTATATAAGAACATAGAAAATTGCTCTCTTGTTACAATTCCATTTGGATTAAAATTGTCGTCCCCAGTGCCATTTGTTATTTTGTTCCCAGCTAATATTTTGACATATTCGTTGGCCCAGTGACCTTTCATATCTTTAAATTCAAAATTTCCTTGTGGTTTTAAATTGAATGTTCTGACAAGCACTGCAGCCATTTCAGCACGCGTCATATTATTTTTCGGATTGAATTGTTTTTCTACATTTACGCTAAATATGCCCCGTGCAGTAAGTGCCAAAATTTCCTTTTTAAAATTGCTGTCACCAATATCAACAAAGGGATTATTGGGATTATCTTGTGGTTTTAAATACCGATACAAGAAAGCGGCGAGATGTTCGCGAGTAATAGGATCCGCAGCACCGAAATACCCATTTCCGTAGCCTGTTATAATCTTATTCTCAGCCATATACATCATTTCTTTATATGCCCAGTGCGTTTTAGGTACGTCAATAAAAGATAATGAATTCCCTTGACTATTTTGTTCTGCAAAAGTTGTTCCTAATGTACTGAATAATAAAATACATGTCATAAAACTTAAAATTAATTTCTTAATTACTTTCACAAATTTACCTCCAATTCTATTGTTTAAGATATATACCCTATATCAATACTAACCTTATCATTTCTTTATATATATTTATACAAATTTCTCATTTCCATTGGCAATGATATTTCTCATAAGGACAAATTAAGTAATTATTCCTAAGTCATTTTTTATTAATTATTTGATTTTTAAAGATTAAGACAAAGGAGTCCTATAAACGACCGTTTATTGTACTTTACTTATTTCTATCCAGATAGAGAAAAATACTATTTAAATTCAGTTTCAAAACTCATTACCAAAAATAAACGCTCCTAACATGTTAGTCATATATAATATGTTAGGAGCGTTATATTTTAAGTGTTTTTTAGATTTAGGTCTTGATAATAAAATCAGTGGTCGCTGTGATAATTGTGGCAACACCGCATTTAAAAGTTCCGTTAAAGATTTCATCTTCTTAAGAGAATGTCGCCAATGTGGTATGAAGAAAATTATTTAGCCCTGTTTAGGGCTTTTTTTATTGGGACTTATCCCCCAAAATGCCTTTTACTAAATAATGTGTAGGGATAATAAAGTTTTTTAATTTTTTCTTTAAAAGACAGTAAGCATCTATTAATCAGCATGGTACTTATTTATTAAAGATGTAATAAAAACATAATTTTTTTTAATTCTATACAGGTTATGAATAATAAAGTTGTTCAATTTCAGTAGAATAATTATTAAACAACCTTTCTTTTTGCGACAAGTTTTACAAGAATATTATGTTAAATGATAATAGTAGTTTAAGATAGAATAAAGAATTTTTTAAATGTAAAGTGCTAATTGTATTTTATAGTAACTTCAGTAATGTAAACGCAAAGGAAGTGTACAACATGAAATGGAAACGAATTCCTGTAGGACCACTTAAAGCAAATGCATACATTTTATCTAATGAAGATAAAGCATGTGTAATAATTGATCCTGGTGGCGAATCAGACAAAATTAATCAATACATAAAAAATCATGATTTAATCCCAAAAGCTATCCTTTTAACTCATGCTCATTTTGATCATATTGGGGCAGTAGATGAAGTAAGAAGCAGGTGGAATATCCCTTTGTATCTTCATCAGGCAGAACAGGATTGGCTCACTAACACAGAATTAAATCGCTCTGCTCTACCTGGTAGAATTAAAACTACAGCAAAATCAGCAGATTATCTGATTGAAATAGAAGAAGAGATTCATATCGATTCCTTTGCATTCAAAGTATTGTTTACCCCTGGGCACTCACCTGGAAGTATATCTTACTATATAAAAGATGAAAGTATTATTATCTCAGGAGATGTACTTTTTAAAGGTGGTATTGGACGAACGGATATAATCGGAGGAGATCAAAATAGATTAATGAAAACAATTCAAGAAAAACTATTTAATCTGCCTGAAAAAACACTTGTTTTAAGTGGGCATGGAGACATCACAGATATTCAGACTGAGCGAAAACAAAACCCGTTTCTAAAAAATCTTAGATAATATTTCACCATAAAATAAAAAAAGGATATTCAATATAAAATGTACCCTATAGAATAGACACTTGAAAAAAGTCTATTCTATAGGGTATTTCTTGTATAATAAAAGGAAAATTGGGATCGGAGAAGGTTGAAAATGACAAAAAAGCTATTTACAGAAAGAGAAATTTAAATTCTATCAAATAACCTATACGTAAAATCTGTAAGTCAGAAAGATATCACTTATACAGAAGAATTTAAGCATATTTTTATTGAGGAAAATGAAAAAGGAAAGCTACCTCGAAATATTTTTGAAGAATGTGGTTTTGATATAGATATGATTGGAATGAAACGGGTTATGTCATCGGGAAATAGATGGCGTGCTGCTTATAGAAAGAATGGTGTATTGGGTTTAAGGGATACACGTATCGAAAACGCTGGAAGAACTCTTGAGAAGGAGCTTACGTTAGAAGAAAAGTATGCCCGTTTAGAAGCCGAACGAAACTTATTAAAGGCGGAAGTATCCTTGCCCTATTTACTTCAACTTGCAACACGTTTGCGGTATCCTTGCCCAAATCAAGATAAATATGATAGAACCAGCAGCTTAAGTCATTAAATATAATATTTAAAAATGGATATGCTTAATTGCATATCCACTATCAAGATAGTATACACTTTCCTTGTACATACTTTCTTTCTACTTATATACTTACCTTCGCTTCTCCAATATCCTGTTTTTTAATTAAATTTAAGTAAAAATGTGAGACAGTTGTATTGTAATAAGGAGAAATGAAAATAAATGATAGATTAAACGTAAACATTCCTATAAATGCAGCTAATAAAAACCAACCAATAAATGATAGCCAAAGAACAAATAATTTTAACTTTTGTCCTTTCATTATTCTTTTACTTTCTCTCAATGCTTCACTTGCTGTATAATCAGGATTTTCAACTAATACGTAATACGACATGGAATAAGAAAAATATTTAATAATACCTGGAACAATAAATAATAGGCTCCATAAAAAAATAAAAATAGCTTGCATTAAACCTA
>NZ_QJTG01000070.1:0-4789 GCF_003217275.1 Bacillus sp. 196mf | reverse complement strand
ACTTTGATGTCTAGTTTCTTTCCAAGGCCCTTACACAAGGTGATATCTGTTTCACGAAACGACCATTCAGAAAAACGAAGCTGCATGATATCTACCAGCTCACGACCAATCACCTTTTTATTTGCATTCCGAATCGTTTTCATTTCCTGTACGGTTAAAATCCCATCATTGTACGTCTTCCGGTACGGTTTCAGTGCCATTTTCAGCCTTCTTCCTTTCTGCAATCGCTACCTGCAAAATAAGACGTGACAATTGCCGCTTATAATTTATCTCAAATTCATCCAATGCGTTGTTGTAATCATAACGGACTCTTTGGATGACCATTTCCCGTGCTGACAAATTTGTCTCTATATCTACTTCTGTTCCTACTACATCGTTGATAGCGTAAACCGATCGCTCTGCGAGCCTGTTAATTTCTCGATTTTCCTCATCCCACGTAATCGCTAACGCATGTTTGATTTCTTTCAGCAAAAAAGGCGACAACTCTTTCGTTGCCACCATTTTTGGTTGATTCTCCATGAGGCTCCACTCCTCATCTATTTACTTTTCTGTTCTGGAACCTTCGGTGTTTCAGCTGGCGGTTGTTCCATTTTGGAGATGTCATATACAAGAAACGATTCGTTTTCTTTCGCACGTCCATTTGCGTACATATGGGCGATATAGAGCTGTTCATCCTCAATCGCACGTGTTTGGTCATACGATTGAATCTTTTGTGCCCCGCTTAACCCCATAAAGTAATCAGATGCGATGCCGGCAACCATAGAACCCACTGGAACAGCCGCACTTTGAATGATTTTTCCTGGAATCGGGAGAACGTTGTATACATACACGCCCTGCGCGTTTAGGAATGTTGTAGAAGGAAACACATGCTCCCAATAATCTAATGGATTGACGATTAATAATACGTTTTGTGGATTACGCTTTCCGTTCTTACACAACGGTTTCATGACTTCTTTTCCTAACGTTTTTGGTGTAAAATCAGAAAGAACCACTTTCTTTTTATCTGCATGCTCCCCGTTTTTCACATTATCAAGGTCTTTTATCATACCGATTGGTTGGTCTTTTCCAGTTCCCGCAACAATTGCCGCTTCCAGCGCAATCGCAATGGATTCTACTAATACAGTTCGTACATAACGATCTAACCAACTCGGTCCCAAATCTAACATCGCCTTGCTAACTAATAGATACGCGGATAATTTCAGTTGATTGACTGGAATTTGTTCAAAACCTTCATCCAGCATTTCTTTATGAGCTGCGGATAACTTACCCCAGAACGCTGTTTGAAGTTCTCCCTTTTTAACAGTCCAAGTTGTAAGACCATTCACATTTACAAATGAAATTTCGTTCAACAGTTCATGTTTATATGTTAAATCTTCAAATACACGTTCAATGAGTGTGGCTGGCACTAATGCTTCCACACCATCAAATCCTTTTGCGTCAATGACTTTGTTAAAGAATGTCGTTTCCTCATTTGTTAAGGCATGGCCACCGCGTGCTGCCAGCACTGCCTGATCAGATTGCTTATTTGTTGCCATTTCAAGAACCTGCGCTTCAATCCCAGCTGCAAACTCCACCATAGCGGTATCAATCTCTTCTTGCGATCCATTCATCAAAACTTGACCTAATTTTTGTTTATTTAATACTTGCGTTTCTAAATCTTGTAATGTCATATGATTTTTCTCTCCCTTGATTTACAGTTTTGTTGATTCCATTAAAGCGTTGATAAAACGCATCGCTCGTTCTGCATTTTTAACTTGTTTTTTATCATCTTTTTCAATTCCCTCGGGGTTATCATCATCTGAACCGTCCTCTGTTTTGGAATCTGATTCCTCATTTTCTTTTTCGTCAGACTCATTTGTTTCTTCAGATGCGTTTTTCACTGGAGCGGTTACTTCATCGCAAAAACCGTAAGATTTCGCTTTACTTGCACTCATATAAGTTTCATGATCAAGTAATGATTCGAGCTCGAAATGTTCACCTTTAAATCGTGATGTATACGACTCAATCAATGATTCATCCACATCTTTTAAAATATCAGCACGTTTGCGTAAGGTAACTGCGTTACCAAAAGCCATCGTTGCAGCGCGGTGCACCATCATCACTGTATTACTGGGCATAATCACCTTATCCGCCCCCATCGCAATCACGGACGCTGCACTTGCACACATACCATCTACAATTGCTGTTATTTTCGCTGGATGGTTGCGTAAATAATTACAAATAGCTACCCCCTCAAAGGCATCTCCGCCATTTGAATGGATATGAACCTCAATTTCTTTTGCATTCACACCGTCCAGTTCGTTTCTCACACCTTCACATGAAATGTCTCCGAACCACCCACTACCAACAACGCTATGCAGATACAGAACGACTTTTCCTTCATTCTGCTTGTCCGTCATCATGAGAAACTTTGGCTGTATGTTCTCCATCTTCATTTCTTTCACCACCCTTCGAAGCTATGTCTGCGCGTTCATAGTTTTTCGTCACATAACGCTGGTTTGCCCATTCTTCCTCTAGCGGTTCTTGTCCCAATCGAATGAGGACATCATTAATCGTTAATCCACCAACCGCGAACATTTTATCTACCGCTGTTGCCAACTTGTTGATATCCACTAACTTGAAGGTATCCATATTAAATTTGATATACGTTTTGGAGAGATACTGTTCACGTGCAAACATTTTTCTGTTGTACTCTGTCACAATCAATTCGCCCAATGGTCTGAGTCCAAACAAGATGAAATTATCTAGGTCACCCGTTGGGTTGCTAGCCGAAGAAACAGTACCTCCATCGCTAGTGCCACTTAGAATAGCCGGCGGAATATGGAAGGCTGTCGCCACGAATTCCAGCATATCTGTCGCGATTGCTTTGATATCCCTTGTATCCATTACCTTCGATTCTGGACTTTTATCTTCCATTTGAACATTTTCGGGTTGAAATAATACAGCACCCATCTTTTCTGGATTCATAAAATCATCCATTTGTTTTTCAAAAAGTTCCGATGCATCTTTACTTTGCTTATCCGTAATCGCGTTCATAAATCGGCCTTTGAATACATACCGTTTCTGCCCATTTGCTTTATAATTCAGGATGGCTTTCGATAATAACTCTCCATAGGACTGATATAAATTGTTGATGACTTCATTGATGGATGTGGTCGAAAACTTCAAGTATAAAACTTCTTGTTCCCTGTACGTTTTGGAAACCATTTCTGTGTTTATCACCACATTTTTATACGTATAGTCCCGGTATCCTTGCGAAGTGTCTCGAAAAAAAGAATCGGCTACCCATAACCCACCCTGATGAAATAAAATAAGCGCCTCGTTATGGTACACAAGATTGGAAACGACCTTGTGCCAAAACTCGAACGCACTTTCATTCTTATTTGGTGAAACATTCAGCTGATAATAATTGAAACTTTTTATGGTCTTACCATCTCGATACGTTTGAAACTCACACCCCACCAAACTACGTGCAATCAAATCAATTGCCGAATCGACATATAATCGTTTATAGGCTGTCTCCACTCGTAACCGCCTGTTAGATACCTCCACATCTACTGTTTCGCCATCTTTCTGAAAAAAATGGCCAATGACATTCCACAATCCCAACACTTTCGCCCCCTTAATATGTCCACACACTCATCCCTTTCATATCCGCTGGATACTCTTCTAATTCACCATCAAAGTTTAAAGCATGTGTGAACGCAAAAAAGCCGTCCGTTTTTCGTTTGACAGCATCTATCTTTTTATATTCTTTTGAGCCATTCCCTAACTCATCGATATAAATATTCCGGCAATACCAACGCATAACAGGGTCATCATGAAACACAATCATATGGTTAATAAATAAGTGCTGAATCAAGGGATCCAGCATGGCATGCACGTACTGTCCACGCCTCACAATCTGAACACGATCATGAAATCCAGCTTGTTCTAGTAATGGTTTTAAAATAACGGAACGAAACTTATCAATCGCAATGGATTTGATATCATATTCTGCTGCTTTTTCAAGAAACCAATTCACAACTCGCTCTGGTTTGATTTCTTTATCATACACAATCGTAAATAATCCTTTTTCCACTCCGATATCAATGATATCTGGATTAATATCTTGCATTTTGAGTGCACCATGCCAGATGAAGGTATGATGGATCCAATATCGTTTCCCGCCACATTTAAATAACAGTCCTACGGAACAGAAGTCTCGTAATTCTGCATAATCAACGCCTCCGACACATTCGTAGTGGTGTAGATTTTCGGGTAGAGGTTGATCTGTTGCTAGGATATCTTCGTACGTTGCAATTTTATGCTGAGACAGCGCCCTTGGGATGTTCATGCGCTTCGTCATAAACTCTGTATGCATAGGGATAGAGGTTTGACAATCGTTCCATTCTTCCCGCATCGTTTCGAACAGTTCTTCATTATGACGGATAGATGGATTCGCTTTTTCCCAATTCTTCAGGTCTTCCACTTCCTCGTCTGTATCAAGCTTACAAATAAAGGGGAACAACTTACTCTTTGTCACTTCACCAGTCAGAATAAGGCGACTCTTTTCTTTTAAATCGTCTAATACGCCCCCGCGTACATAGCCATCTGTTGTTAAAAAGAATGTTCTTCCATCTTTCACCTTACCTAATGCGGAACGAAATACTTTAATCGCTGCGTAATCTTCATACTCGTGAATTTCATCGAAGAATACAGCACCTGGACGCAAACCGTCCTTTGTACGAGCATTGGATGTGTGATAGCGCATATGAGACTTCGTTCCTTTATGTTGGATCAATACTTT
>NZ_QJTG01000069.1:0-4812 GCF_003217275.1 Bacillus sp. 196mf | reverse complement strand
TGAAGTGTTTTCCCTTAAAGTATCTCATGCATCATGCTCCTCAAATCATTTTTCTTACATTTTAAATTCGCTTAGAAAACTTTGCAACAGAACCGATAATTCTAAGGTTATTGTAGCTATCATCACCCCCAAGATGTAATGGGATATAATGATGACAATGAACCTCATAAGCATATAAAAATCTTTCTGTGATTTCACATCTTCCTTTTTTCATAGAATATCTTGAAAGTCTATTATCATAGAATTCAATACTATTATTTGGAGTTAATGATTTCCTCAAGACTTCAAGTTGTGAATTAACCATCATAGCCAGATTTATATATATCGCTGCTCTTCCTTCTATAGTGTAAACATTGTACTTATTAGGTAATAACCTCGTAACTGTATAGTTTATATCGTGTAATGGATAAATATAAACACCGGCTATTTCCCATGTTTTATAAGTTAAGCTATATCGCTTCTTATATGTTTGGTTAGCATTTAAAGGATATTTTTTCTTACTAATATCCTTCAGACGATTGTACATGAGCATGGAAAGTTTATATGAGACATCCTTTAGTTCCCTAAATGCATTCGTGGCATATTTAAAGTAATTTTGTATTCCGGCAATGTACTGATTAAGATTCAAGATATTTTCAGCTATTGGTTGTTTTTGAATTTTTTTGATTTTCTTCTTTACCTTGCTCTTAATCTCTTGCTTCTTTTTGTTCTTAATATTAGTCTGCATTACATACTTTAATCTGCCTTTATTATTTTTCCCCTTAACCTTTGCACAGATTTTGAATCCTAGAAATTCCGAATAACTCTTTCTAAGGTTTATAACTTTAGATTTTTCAGGTGAAATATCTAGTTTCAGTCTTTCTTTTAGGTATAAGCGTACAGCGTGGTACCATTTTTGTGCTGTCTTCCAATCCCTCGCAAATATTTTGAAATCGTCCGCATATCTCACAATATAGCCTTCTTTTAAGTTTGTGGTTTTTAAAGCTCTATTCTTCTTATTATCACCAGAATATTCCCGCTTCGTTTTAAAACCTTCCCATTGGCTATATACCCATTGATCTAAATCATTCAGGACAATATTGGATAGTAGTGGAGAAAGTATTCCACCTTGTGGGGTTCCTTTACTTGGCAACCCTTCACCTTTTATTGGAGCTTTTAACATCTTCATGATAATTTTAAGAACTATCCTGTCCTTAACTCCCATATTCCACAGTTGTTTCATTAGTAGGGTGTGATTTACGTTATCGAAAAAACCTTTAATATCAATATCAACGACGTAATTAAGTTGATATCTATTTACGAGAGATGCACACCTAGCAAGAGCATGGTTAGCACTTCTAATTGGTCTAAAACCATAACTGTGTTTATGAAATTTCGCTTCAGCTATTGGTTCTAAAACCTGCTTAAACATTTGCTGTATTAGCCTATCCTTCATGCAAGGCATACCTAATGGTCTTTTTTCTCCATTAGGTTTAGGGATCATTTTTCTCCGAACTGCTTTAGGTTTATAATTCGTTAAATCATCTCTTATAAGTTGAATAAATTCACCTTTTGTCATTCCTTTATAGTTATCAATGGTAAATTTATCAGTACCTTCCGTTTTTGACCCTTTATTTGATTTGACTGAACGATATGCAAGTAAAATGTTCTCTTCGGAAATGATAATTCTGTATAGTTTGCGAAATGATTGATTTTCTGAGCTCGATTTGTATAAATTATCAAATACACTTTGCATACCGTAATATTCCCAATGTCGTAATGACGTGTTCAGTGTGGCATCTCCTTTCAATTTCTCATGTAATGAAGATGTCTCCCACTTTCCTACTCGACCGCTGAACTTCGTCTTAAGGTATTACTTTAGGTTATAAACTAGTTAGACTTGGGCCCATCCCTCCACGTTTATTAGACGTTTCTTTGGTACTGTGGCCCTACTCTCACAACGATAAATACATTTCGGAAAATAAATTTATCCTTATAGTAACCGTCCCGATGATAGTCGTTGAAATAGACGTTCGTTGCTTTCTCCGTTCCAATTATCCTAGCTGTACATATATTCCCTTAGGTCGTGACTTTAGGCCTGTAAATCTTATAGCATCATTGTTTGCTATCCCGATTTTCATGGGTGCAAAGCTTACTCATCGGTAATTTACCAATCTCTTTGGATTGCGGAAACTTTCGTATTCCGTAGGCTTCTAGACCTGTACATTCGTCACTTTGTCAGTGTTACCTTTACACATTCTAACCATAGGAATCTTATAGCCCCCCGCCCTATCTTTAATCATACCTTCTCTCCAAGTGGCTCCAGATTAAATTCAGGCGACTTCACCTAGCTTCGTACCTCTTAACCGCTATCACAGTTTGACGCACGTAGGAGTATTAGGGAAAGTGTTTCAGCTCAACATGACGGCTTTCATTCCACTTTTCGAATAATTAGTTGTGAGCTCTTATCAAAGAACCCCAATCATTTCATTCCATTAACATGACATTACCATGTTGATATGGAACTTATAGATTAACGGATCGCACTACACCATCCCTGATGACCACATATTGGGCAAGTTGTTCTATAGTACTCAAACCATCTTTCATTACTACCTTTGCTCATACTTCTTGCTGGCCTTAACACTCTACTTACCGCTAATTTTTCTATCGTCATAATATCTCTCCTTTTCCATTAAATTAATAAAAAAAGCCCTTTGGAATACGGAGGTTAAATACCACACAAATGTGTAATTTAATCCGTAACCCGAAGGGCTTTATGTAGTCACTAGAAAATAAAACAAAAAATTGAAAAGAGTATATTAAAAATATACTAAATTTTCCTAATTTAATCTAGGGATTAATTATAATTTTCTTCATTACATTCCAAATCCTTTTTACATTAGACTCATCGTTATAACTGCCTTTAAAATTCGATTCAGGTATTAAATAATTCATAATTTGCTCGAATCCAGGCTTTATCTTTTCAAATGTTGCATCATCCTCGACAAAAAGTTTATTAGAGTATTGTATTTTAGCTACTTCCTCAAAAATAGAAGGAAATTCAAACAAAATATCAGATTCAAACATTTTCTGAATTATTTTCGGTTTACTAAACTCAAACTGATCTATGAAGATGAGTTTAGTTTCAACTTTAGGATTTATTTTTTGAGTAATAAATTTCGAAGCAAGATTATAATTATATACATCGTTATTGCATAGGATCCATAACTCATCAATGTATTTTAAACTTTCAAGCGTATGCTTTACCATAGGACCCGAAGGAATATCTAAAAAGACTAAATCAAAAAAACGTAGCCCTTCAATGTAATAGCGGTTCATTATGTTATCTGTAAAGCATTTATAATTATTACGATTAAAAGGGAAAAAGGTTACTCCCTTATAATGAAGTGGAATTTGTTGTGTTGTTAGATTAGGGTTAATTAAATAATCACTTAATGATATCCAACGTTCATCTATCTTCATAAACTTTTGAACATAAGAATATAATTTGGGTGTATTTGATACACCTTCTAACACAGAAATTGAAATTGAGTAATTAGCCATAAACACAGCGAGGTTAGTCAAAAAGCTTGTAACGCCTACACGATTAATAGGTGACCATACACCAATTACTTTTTCACCTATTAGTTTTCTTCTATGAACAGGGATATTTATATAATTTCTAAGATTTAATATTGCTTTTTCATATGTTTCTTCGCTTATTGCAAGAACACTTTCCCTTTTTATAGTCTCTTTTTTAATTTCTTCACTTACCGGAGTACCCTCTCTACTACATAGTTCATCCTTAGAATTGTTATCATTTTTATTTCCAAGAGTTTTTTCTAAATAATCCTCTTTGCCAGCAGCTACATTTCCATCGTTATTTTTCTCAATTACCTTGGTTTCATTTTGAACAATATTGTCCTGTTCATTTTTAACAGTATTTAATTTTCGTATTTTAACTTCCTCTACAATATGAGGTTCTATTTCTATATCTTCATTATTGTTAATGCGCGATTCATTACTACCGGACTTCTCCTGGTTTCCCTCACCTACATCGCTTCTTGAGTTAACCATAATCATCTTTTGTAAATAAGAATGTAAACTACCAGGTGAATTATCAACCACTTTAAAAGGATGTGTAATAAGATCTAGTTCTAAACTATCTAATTCATCAGCTAAGCATACCTTGTAATTTGCTCTTAAGTTCTGCCGCAGCATTGCAATATAACTACTTCCATTTTCGCCTATTATTTCTTCTGAATCCACGAAAACTGCAAAAACCTCATTATAATCGTCTATATTGGTATACGTTACTTCAATGATCCCATCAACAGGAAAAAATTCTTCAATTACCTTTTTTAATTCGGTAGCAATTGATTTTAAAACTAAAACTTTCAATTCAAGCACCACCTTGCTCTCTACTCAAATTAAATTCCTCTAATAAACGACATAACTGTTTCCTCATTTTGTATGAAAGCTCATACTTACCATTTTCTATATTGGATAAATGGCTAGGAGTTACTCCTAATTCTTTAGCTAATTCGTTTTGTTTAATTCCTAATCTTTTTCTACAAAGCACCAATATTTCAGAATCATTTTCTGGTATCAATGTATCAATAAGCAACATTCTCCCTCCTTCCGTAATTAAAACTTATAACGAACTATTTAAATTCCTTGTCATAATAAGAATATTCTTTTTCTATTAAATTACTAAGTGTTTCTTCTGAAAAAAAAATTGAAAATACTGACTATAAAACATAGTAACTACTCAGCCACCTTTTGGTGTCTTTTTTTAATTTTACTAGTTTCATATGCCTCCCATTTGTA
>NZ_QJTG01000068.1:0-5301 GCF_003217275.1 Bacillus sp. 196mf | reverse complement strand
AAGGTTCTCCTTCGTCTGTTTAACCTCCTACAGCACAACGGACGAAAATCTCATCGATATGAGAAAAAGACAGTCTTTGATATTTTGGGTGTTGTTTATGAGTATACCACTTCTACTCATCAGGTAGCATAGTAAAAAAATTGAAGCCCGTCAGGGTTTATTTGATATGCCTACTTTTATAAAATCTATAAAAGATAATAAAAAACTATATAGAAAGACCGCATTTTGTATAAAAATATACCTTAAGTTGATGGATGTGGGGTACCGCCACATGTCCATCAACTTAAGAATTCCGAATTACCCCAAAATAAAAAAATGAGCTTTTTTGCTACAAGTTAGCACAAAATTTCGTTCTGGGGGTATTTACTTTTCTTAGCTTGATAGCGATGTGGCGGTACCCCTAGTATTTTTTTTAGAAATTTGGTAGAATAAAATCGTAAAAAACCTAAGGAACCAAAATAGTTTTTAGTGTTTCGAGCCGTCAAATAAAGAGTTCAATTTAATATGTCGAATATATAAGTGATTTTTTGTAGAAAAGCACTTATATTTAAAATACCTAAACCAAAAAAACTTTTTTTGTTTCTTGTGTTTTTATAAAAAAATAGGAGTGATCTTTATGCAAAAAAAGTAATTACAGGGTTATTAGCAGTAACCCTTGTAAGCACAAGTTTAGCACCATTTAATGGTGCTGTGAACAATATTGCTTATGCAGATGAAAAAACATCAAAACAAAACTTTGAAGGGTTAAAATTTTCCGCATCACTAAGTGAAATGGCTGTAAATTTTAAAGAAACACAAAAAACAATAAATAATTTTCTTAAGACACCAAATATAGAACTTACAAACTTACCTAGTTTACAAGAATATCAAGACAGCATAAAAACTGATATGAAATACTGGATTGATGAAATTGATCCTTCATTAATTGTAATTAATGAAGAGAATAAAAGGTTTTTACGAACTTACGACACATACTCTGATAGTATACACGAAATCCTGGACAATTTAAATAATAATACCAGGGGAACAGATGCGAAGTTAACAAAAAGATTGGAAGTTCTTCAAAATAAAGTGGTTAAAAGACAGAGTGACTTAGATTCAATTATTCAAAAAACCAAAAGATTTCAAACGAAATTTGAAAAACATACAGGGTCCCTTTCTTCTGATTTTACAGCAGCAACATTAATGATTAATAAATTGACTGGTAAAGGTGCAGAGTTAAGCAAGGAAATTGAGCAAATAAAAAAAGATATGGATGATGATTTGAAAATTATTTTGGCATTCCCAGGAGCAATAAATGAACAGGCTATAGCTATAGGGATGCAAGTATACGATTTAATTCAAGAGCCCATGAAGGCAGTTTCAGACTCGGCAATTAAAACATATAAAACAAAAGAAAAAGGGCAGGATAAAGGTCATTTTGATAAAGTTATTGATATTGTGGGTGATGGTTGGGAAAAAGTAAACATGGATAAAGCCCTAAAGATACAAGAAAGTTATGACAAGCTAGCTAGTGCTAGTACAAAGCAGAAACAAAGCCTATCCAATATAATTTCTAACAATAAAAAATTATATGAAAAAGTTATAGAATTAGACAGAGTCGACATTCAAATAGCTGATATATCTTTAAAAAATGTACAATTAAAGAAAATTGGGGAACAGATAGAAGAAAGAATTAGTTCAATTGAAGATTTAAAAATGGATTATAAAAAATTGGAATCATTTCTTATTTTATTGCAGGATAATACGAAAGCAAAAGATAGAAACAAACTCTCTAAATTTCTCGGAGATTTAGAAGACTTTTGTCTGAAAGTAAAAAAAGAGTCAACTACTTTTGAATCTATCCTAAATGAAAATAATTAAATCACCTAATACAACTAAAGGGAGTCAAAAAAATGAAAAATAAGCCATACAAAGTAATAGCATTATCTACATTACTAGCATTTACTGTTGGAAATAATGTAATTCCTGTTCAAGTATTTGCACAAGAAGAAACCATTCAAAATAAAACACAAGAAAATAACAATATCTTGGGAGCGGCAAACGGTTTTAAGGGTACGTTAAATGAGAAACAACGCGCTATAGCTATGATGACTGCATCTGCACGCTCTATTTTGGCAGTTCCAAGTTTGAAAGAAATCTTTCAAAAATCAATAGAAGAGAAATTTAAAGAAACAAAGGGAGATAAAGAGTCGAAGCCATATAAAGACTTTGTCCAATTATTTAACAACCTGGATGAGCATCAAAATACGGCTCAACACAATAGTAATAGGTGGTTAAATGACCTCACTCCATATATAGAAAAGACAAATCAACAAATTATTGATTATAGTACGAAATTTTCAAATTACCATGAGCCATTATTACAACAAGTAGATGAAATATTAAAAGGAAAAGAAGTTAATAAAAATAACCAGGCTATAGTTAGTGGATTACAACGCTTATTGAATGATTTGGACAATAACGAACAAAGTGTAACAAATGTAATTAAGGCTTTAAAGGAATTCAAAAAAAATCTGGATGAAAATGATACAGACTTTAGAACAGATGAAGGGCAAGTTAGAATGTTAATAACTGGTAATAACGCAGAATTAGAACAATTAAAACTACAAAAAGAGGCTTTTCTTAATGCATATAATGAGCACGTTAAGGATATGTGGATCGCTGCTGGACTTGGTATTGGAGGCGGAACTGTTCTTGCAGGAGTAGGCATTGGGCTGATAATAACGGGTGCATTTGCACTTCCGCTTGCTATTCCAGTGGTAATAGCGGCAGCTGGAATAGGCGCTTTGAGTTACGGAATATTCGGAACGATTAAACACAGCCAAGAACTTGGCCCTACTTATGCTAAATACTTAGAGGCAGAAAAACGTATCTCGCAAATCAACGCAGGGGTTCAAGCTTTAACAACTACTCAGGGCCATGTAAAACAATTAATTAAAGAACTAGATAGATCTATTGAGAGCCTTACGACTATTAGAAATCAATGGTCTTCTATGCAAGCAAAATACGGTGGATTGATTCAAGATATTCGAGAGAATAAAAGAGAGCAAGATTATGAGTTAGTAAAAGAAAACTTAAAAATAGCTAAAGAATCATGGGATGATATCGCAAAATATGCAAATGATTTAATGCACCAAATGAAAGGTATTGAGGTTAAAAAAGAGATCATAAAAGATTAAAGAATCTCTTATTATATAAATGGGATATCAATATAAGTCCCACTTATATTTTCGACATCACCATATGATGTTTAAAACATCCAATAAATCGTTATGACTTACACCCAAATGAATTTAGGTATGGTGAATTTTTAAAGAGGACTTATAAAGGAGGAAATAACATGAAAAAAAAATCTAGTAAAGCTCTGGTATTATCCACATTATTAGTAGTTTCAACCTCTAATATGGTAGCACCGATTTATAGTTTTGCGAGTGAAAAAACAACACAAGAAAATTCACAAAATACAAAAGAACCTAATAAAGAACCTACTCTAGGGCCAAATGAGTTAGCTCAAAAATTAGGGAAGGCATATACTAATATAGCAAAAGTAAGTATTCATGCAAGAGTAATTTCTCAACAAACGGATGTGAGTTTAGAAGATTTTGATAAAAAAATTGAAGGAAGCATTGTTCACGACCAAGAGTTAGCTAGGGGAAATTCCAAAAATTGGTTGCAAAATATTGTACCAATGGCTTTAAAGCAGGCTCAAGGAATCATTGATTATAATACTCAATATCAAAATTACCATGAAGTTTTAATCCAGGCAGCTAAAAAGCATGATAAACAACAACTGCTTGCTGGTCTTGAGAAATTAAAAAAGAAACTGACAAGTAATCGAGAGGGCTCACAGGAATTAAAAAATCAAGTTGATAAATATCAAAATGATCTATATACGGATGAGAGAAATTACAAAAGTCACATTGCAACATTAAACGATGAAGTATCAGCAAAAGCTAAGGAAATTGAGCAACTCAACAAAAAAATTGAGATGCTTCATAATTGTGTTGATGGTCAGTTAGATAGAATGGAGAAACGTTTTACAAATATCTGGGATAATCCCGATGGAGCATGGGGAGGATTTGTATCATTTCTGAAGGTGGCAAGTGGTGTGAATGCTTATGATTCAATAGCGGATATGAAACAAGTTAAAGAAGCTGAAGAAGAATTAGTCCAACTGCAAAATGATAACAAAAAACATAAAGAATTGGAAAATTTAACTGTAGCATCTAAAAGTTTGAAAAAGATATCTAGCGAAATTCAGAACGCACAAAGTGCTCTTGAGGATGTTACAAAGCAATGGACTAACATAATTAATCAATTTGATGGTTTAATTAATCAAATAGAGAACAGTAAGGATATAGACGAGACATTTTGGATATTTGTTGAAAAAGATTTAGAGACGGCAAAAGATCAATGGGCGGGAATACAAAAAGAAATCAAGGGTTCATGATTATTTGAATATAAAAACATTATACTATGAAACATAGGAATAATGATGACATTTCTATGACTTTAGTAGAAATGTCATCATTATTCCTGTTTGATGCCAAATATTTAGAAGTTATGTATACCATATAATTTTTTTATTATCCATTATATTTTATGTGAGTATAAATTGTGAAATAAAGTGGATACTTCCCTCTAAAAATCCTATATTGGCTCATATTAAAAACTGTATAAATAAAAGCGTGATTAAAAACTGTTAATTATAATATATTATTTTAATTGTATAGGAGAGAGTTTAATGAAAAAAAATTTAACAAAACACCTAATTTTATCATCATTATTAACAATGTCAACGGCTAGTATGGTAGCTCCTACTCACAGTTTTGCTGATGAAAAAATAAAGCATGAGGAATCAAAGAACATACAGTTGAATATGACTGAAAGTACTTTAGGACCACAAGACCTATCTGCAGCATTGACAGATGTATATAGTAATATAGCTAAATTAAATATACATGCAGCTACAATTATGATGCAAAAAGAGCTAAAACTTGAAGGTATCTCGATTCCAATGCCTGCAGATAAGTTATCTCAATTCAATACAGTAGGAGATGCTATTAAGTATGATCAGCAATTAACACGTGATTATTTATTAAATTGGTTGAATGAACTTAGTCCCATGTCGTATAAATTAACGCAGAACGTAGAGGATTATAATAAAAGATATCAACAATACTACCAAATCCTTGATGAAGCAATTAAAGGACATAATAAGCCGATGTTACTGAATGGAATTAAGCGATTAAAGACTTCTGTTCAAACAAATCAAGAAAATGTAAAGCAATTAAAAGA
>NZ_QJTG01000067.1:0-5894 GCF_003217275.1 Bacillus sp. 196mf | reverse complement strand
TTCCGTATACATATATTATCTCGAATCTTACTTGTCGAATCATTCCTTGTTCATGACTCACACACATAACAAGAATGAATCAACTTTAGGCTTCAAGAACGGGCACTCTGGCACAAGTGTTCGTTTTATTTTTTTGTGTATAAAAAATAAGAAACTAACTCATACTATCCATAGGCTACTCAATAGCCTACATTCCGGAAACTGAGACTAGGCTTATTTGGATATCCTTTCATCAACTGAGCAGTTAGCTTTTGCTAACTGCTTTGTTATGCCTTCCATCTATTCATTCTAAACTTTCTATACTTTCCCCTACCTAATCTGCTATACTACATATACAACCGTAAGAAAGGCGCTGATATCATGGATGAACAACAGGATAATAGGGATCGCGATCAAAAAATGATGTTCCAAATGCAAGGTATTCCCACGAATCAAGTCAACATGAGCCAGTTACCAAAATGGATTCGTTATTTCGGCTATTTCTTTTATGCTTGGATAGGATTATTCAGTATCATCGCAGTTTTGTACTTACTTTTCCGATGACTTTTGTATAACCTTGTAAAACTGAGGTATACTACACATACATTATGATGTTTTTTCTTGTTCATTTGTCAGCTACCTGAGGAACTCTTACAAAAGAGTTCCTCTTTTTTGTTACAATCCCTACTTTTGATTTAAGCACCCTATCATTCTTTTTAAAGTCCTATTTCCTGTCCGATACCTACGATATTCAAAAAAGATTCTAACGCGAATTTACCCAGTTCTACGAGGTCGTTTTTCTGCAGTATAAAATTTAAACAGCCTCTCTATCCATTTCTGGAATAATACCTCGCTTCGTCAACATATCATGGATAAACAACCTACCTTTTTGCGTCCAGCGCGTATTCATTTTTACAGATTTACTCCCATCCGAATGTGTGACATCAATTGTCTGCGATTTTGTATAGCCTTTATTTTGATGTTTGGCATATAGCAGCCATTGGTTGTTTACTTTGTACTGTACCTTTTCATCTTTTAAGATTTTATTTAATCGTACTGCAGACAATCCATAATCGGCTGCAATTTGCGAGACGGTTACCGTATCTTTTGACTGAAGAATTTGATCGAGGTATGTAATCTTAGATGCGTTCTCTGCGACTTGTTGGGTCAACATGAGATTCTTTTGTTCTGCCACTTGCCTTGCTTGTTGCTCGTGTTTGAGTTGCGACGCGAGACCAATAAGCAAATCTGGGTCTTGTAGTAACGCGTTTATCGTAGGCGGTGTCATGTATGCACCATGTTTTCGAATACTTGGGAGCACTTCTTCAAATACCCATTTTTCAAATTGTTTTGCTTGTGGGAGTTTGGATTTCACAATTAATCTATATAAATTCCCTTCGTTAATGAACTTCTTCTCTTGTGCTCTTCCTAGCGAATCGATGACTGGGCAAATCGCCCACCCATCCTCTTTTGTATGTTGCTTCACGGCTTTATGTGGATCTGAGTATCCAAGTACTTTCGCCACATCTGTTGCCGGAAAATACTCTTTTCCATCCTAAATGAAGACTTCTAAATTTCCGAACATGCTATGTGAAAATGTTTGCATTTGTGTCATTTTTCAGTTCCCCTTTTCTACAAAATTGACATTATTATTTGTTGTTTTTGTATTCCTTGTGTATATCAGCTAACGCATGAAATGTATTATTTTGAATGAGCCTTAAAACATCAAACGCTTCATGCGGTGTTAAACCTTCCTCCTCAACTAATCTTGCTAAACCTGTAATAATTAACTGTTGTCCAAAACTATTTTGATTAAATTCAACTTCCCCCACGTTTCATCCTCATTTCTCTACAAAGTGAAATTTTTATTAAAAACTTTCTCAACACCGCCATATAGAACAAAGACTCTATTTTTGGTAATATATAGGTAGTATCCATATACTTAGCTTCCTTAAAAGGGCCCATCCCCAGTGGGTCCTTTTAAATTCCCATGCTAAAATAGCTTTTGGGTTAAAATTTATTAGTGTAACGCCAAATTTCATCTATCTTTTCGTTTTGTATATCCAGCATTTCCTTATAAGTATCTAAACGTTTTTCCGATTGCTTTAAATCCAGCTTTATACAAATAGTCTGGCCAAGAAAAATAAAGATGGCTATCCATAAAAATTGATCCATTGCCTTCACCTCACTTCTGTCGAAATACCTATTTTTTTCGCATTATCCCGAGACGTGCATATACCGCGATATACGATATGCGATAGCATTTACCTGGCCCTCTTATAGGGCTTTTTCACGTTAAAATAGCTATCATTTTTATACCTGCATTTGTATAATTCATTTCCCTAATCCCTGCTCTTTCCCAAACTCATTCGCTCTTTTCTTAATTCGTTTCAATATTCTACTTACTTGCACCTGACATCTCCCGACTCTATTCCCAATTTCTTGCTGCGTTTTATGTTTCGCATGCATATCCCACACGATCAATTCTGGCTGCTGCAGTGTTTGGTAAAATGATTGAAGCACCATGTGATTCTCGACTTGCTCTGTCTCTTCAATTACTTGTGTATCTTCCAGCATGTCTTCCAACAAAATTTCTTCACTACCACCACTCCCCGATGTATACATGACATCCTGTAGAGACTTTGTATGGGGTTGATATTGTAATGCCTCTTTCACTTCTGGAAGAGAAACTTCCAATTGTTTACAAATCATCTCTCCATCTTCCTCCATCAATCCTTGCCTCATCATTTTCCCTCTTAGTACATACAAGTCTCTTGGCACCTTTATCTTGTGACTATTCATAATGAGCTTTCCAACTTCTCCATGAATTTTCGGTATCGCATACGTGGAGAACTGATAACCCAGATTAGGATTAAAATCCCTTCGCGCTTTTATGAGACCCATCATCCCGCACTGCACCAAATCCTCCATCTCCAAACCTGTATTCCCTTTTACGATATCTAACCTGCCTTTGTATCTCTTCCAGATAAAGTGATGCACCAAATTTTCATATTTCCTCATAAATTCCTCATCTGACATCGCTCTCACATCTTCAATCGCTTTCGCCATTTCCACTTCCTCTTTTCCCTTTCTTCGATTTCTTCGGTGCCCGATTTGGCCCTTCCCATACTCCTTGCTTTCTCCATTTATTTTTCAATTTACTCACGTAAGAGGGACTTCACTCAAACATGAGGCTGATTTCCTTATCCGGGATTCCTTGCTCATTCAGTTCCCTTACACGGTCTGGCGTCAATCCATCCGGAATATTTCCAGGTTTCCCTGCGCGCTGTCTCGGCTCCGTATCAAAATACCGCCCCAACTGGCGTAACTCCTGACCAGTCGGGCAATTTGCACAAATGTTGATACTGAAACTCGCATCATCTGAACGATTGTAATAACACCGTCTACATTTCTGTTCGATGATATCGCCAATCTGATAAGTAAGTTGTATGCGTTCTTCTCTGGTGAGTTTCATATTTCTCACCTACAATATGGCTTTCAATGCGATACCTAAAGCTTGTGCTCTTGCTTGACATTCCAAGCGATGTTTCCGTTCCCTTTCAGCTGTTTCTTCTGCCGCGCCGATTCTAATTTGAGTTTTTCGTAGTTCAGCTTCGACTTCCCATTTCTTTTCGCTTAACTGGTTACTTTCATTCAGTAAAATCGTATATGCTTCTTCCCGTTCTTGTAACTGTTTCTTGATACGTTCGTATTCCGCTTCGATCCCTTTTCTCGCTTCTTGTTCTGTCTGTAGGGTTTGTAAGAGTTGTTCTTTTTCTTTCAAAAGTACAGGAGTAGTCATCACACTTTTTCCGTTTTCGTTGTTTGTTCCCTGAGCCTTTTCTTTTGTGGTGAATAGCTTAGATACGCCTATACGTTTCCTAGCGTTCTCTTTTTTCTCTCGTCGTTTTGCAACGTTATAATACAAGGTGCTTTCACTCACGCCCAAACGGTCTGCAATTTTTTCCCAGGATAGTTTTTCACCTCGTAATTTCTCCGCCTTCTCGCATAATGCATCCCAATTTCTTTCTTCAGCCAGTTGTTCCGCCATCGTCTCATTTCTCCCTTCCAGTAAGGTGTCGCCTAATTGTTTGATTTGTTTTCCAATCTTACAGTTATCCGCACACCAGGAAGTCTTGCGGTTCCCTGACTTCCTGTATGACGGTATCATTTTACAACCCATGCAATGTTCATCTTGTAGATTTAATATTTGAATCCGAATGGATTTATTCTTGCTCTTCTTCAAATGACTTGTCCCCATCTGTTATTTCAAATTCTTCTGATGGCTGCAATGGTTTCGAAATGGCTCCTTCTTCTGTCTCTGCCGTTTCCTCGGGTTTCTGCTCACTCTTTGGTTCTTCTTTTGTTTCTGGCTGCTGTTCTTTCCACTCATGCCACTTGATAGCCAATGGTGCTACACGCTTACGATATTCATCAATTACCTCGATAATTTGCCCTGAAGACATGCTCAGTTCATTTGCCAATTTCAAGTACGATTCACCCTCGAGGCGACGTTTTACAATCTCCGGGAGTTTATTTGGCATACCCTCAAAGTTTGGTGCTAAACCACTGATGATAAAAGCATCGATTATCTCACGGTCCGCTTGTTCTTTTTCTTCACGAGTCTGCATCTTTTCTTGTGGTATATCTAGATCCGCTTCTATTTGCTCGAATGTTGATTGTACCTCTTGTACCATTCCTTTCTCATCGACTTCGTACTGCGTAACCGGCTCATTTGTCTTGGCATTAATCGTGACATTGAAATTAACTTGCATAGACTCTAGCGAAACAAACACTTTCGCATCAATCATTTCAGACAAAGAATCCAATTTTCCTTGCAATGAAGAATCGGTTACCTCTAACACAATCTCTTTCTTCCCATCAGGTTTTAAGTTCACTTTCTTTAACACTGGTTTAAATTCGATATACGCCATTATGATCCGCTCCCTTTATTCTGTTTTTTCGCTTTCTTCTCCGCTCGTTGTAACTTGTTGTACTCATCCACCGTGATAAAACCACCGTATTTCTTCACATGCTTCAGCAAAATCAGCTGTAAGTGTGGATATTTATACTCGAACAACTTTCGTTTCACATTGAACGTTTCGGTAATCATGCCTTTTATGTCTATGACCTCCACCTCACCATTTGGCAAGTACACCAGAAAGTCCGCTATGTATGTAATGGCTTGAAAGCTTTTATCCCGTTTCTTGAACGCGGGTTGTAACTTAAAGACAGGCTGTCGTTCAAACCCTTGTATTTCGCCTCTTGCACTGCGTATTTTCAAGCCTTCGTAATAATTCGCTTCCGCTTGTGAATCGAACAAATAATCATCGAGATGTACTTTTTTATTTTTGTATTTACTCAATTCCGCTCACTCCAAATACCTGTCATCGACTCGTTCCATCCAACTATTCCATTCCTCATCTGTCATCACACGCCTGTTGTTCTTCTTGCTCATATACGCTGCCACATGCTCCTTCATCGCCACTCGAAATCGATCTTGAAAATAATAATCTAGTTTTGCCACATCATCCGTAAACTTCACAACTTGTTTATCTAGCACGAGCAATTCAATCAATGCCACGATTCCTACCAGTCCATGTGCTGTTGCGTATTCTAGTAATTCACTGACCTTCATGCCCTCACTCCACAAATTCATTCGTCCGCTTCACAAAGTTCAACTTCAGCGTTCCTACCGCTCCATTTCGGTTTTTGGCGATGATGAGTTCCGTCTCGTGTATTTCCTCTGTTTCCCGCTTCTCTTTGTCAAAATACGCTTCTCGATGAGGGAAAATAATCACGTCCGCTACCTCTTCAATCGAACCCGACTCCCGTATATCAGCCATGCTCGGACGCTTATCCATTTTCCCTTCCACCGCACGATTTAATTGCGCAATCAGGATAATGGGCTGTTT
>NZ_QJTG01000066.1:0-6046 GCF_003217275.1 Bacillus sp. 196mf | reverse complement strand
AGCGTTCTTAGAACATCCAGACATTCCATTTGATAACAATCAAGCAGAACGGGATATTCGAATGACGAAAGTTAAACAGAAAGTGTCTGGGACTTTCCGAAGTGAGAAAGGTGCAGAATCTTTTTGTCAAATACGAAGCTTTATGAGTACCATGAAAAAACAAAAACAATCTGTCTTACAAGCGATAGGCCAGGTTATAGAAACCGGAACGGTTCCTTGGAAAATCACGACTTCATAAGAGAATTTCTCGATTTGATCTAGATTCATTCTCTGATTGGAGTCTTTTCTTTATCATGTTTTCAAATCGGAAACATGTATTTGGCATGCCTTGTTTCCTAACTAAGCTGAGTAGTTACTTTTATATTACAAAAGTGTAAGGTAAATGTAATGTTAACAAATAGCAGTTCGCCTCTAAAAAGCGCAAAATAGGTAATGGAAAAACAAGCGTAGGAGGATATATATGACGAAACCAGTTGTAGACGTGAAAAACGTTCAAAAAGTGTACGGTAAAAAAGGTGAGAACCAATCACACGCGTTAAAGGGTGTTTCATTCTCAATTCAAGAGGGTGAGTTTGTTGGAATTATGGGACCATCTGGTTCTGGTAAAACGACATTATTAAATGTAATTTCAACGTTAGATAAGGCAACGGGCGGCGTTGTTGAAATTGCGGGAACGGATATTACGAAAATGAAGCAAGGTGAGCTTTCAGATTTTCGTTCGCAAAAATTAGGATTTATCTTCCAAGATTTTAACTTATTAGAGAACTTATCTATTTATGAAAACATTGCACTTCCACTTTCTCTTCAAGGTGTCGCATCACGTAATATTGGACCGAAAGTAGAAAAAGTAGCGGATATGTTAGGGATTACAGAAATACTTCAAAAGTATCCATCTGAAGTATCTGGTGGACAGAAACAACGTTCAGCAGCAGCGCGTGCACTTGTGCATGAGCCGGCAATTATTTTAGGGGACGAGCCAACAGGAGCGCTTGATTCTAAAAATGCAACGAGTTTACTTGATGCGATGACAAACTTAAATAAAGATCAAGGCGTATCGATTATGATGGTTACGCATGATCCATATAGTGCAAGTTACTGTCAGCGTATTTTATTCATTCAAGATGGTGAGCTATATAAAGAAATTCATCGCGGTGGTATGCGTGAAGAGTTCTACAAAGAAATTTTAGATGTACTTGCAGATTTAGGTACACAAAAGGCGTAAGAAAGGAGGTTCCAGTATGTTATTTAAACTTTCCATGTCGGGGCTGAAAAGTAAGCTGAAAGATTATATCGTCTTACTTGTTGGTCTTGTCATGTCGATTTCAATTTTTTACATGTTCCAAACGTTAGCACTGAATAAAGCATTTTTAGAATCTAATTCAGTGATTAAATCTATTGGATTCGTATTCCAAGCAGGATCATTTTTATTAGCAATTATAACGTTCTTCTACATTTTATATGCAAACTCTTTCTTATTATCTCTTCGTCAAAAAGAGTTCGGTATGTATATGATGTTAGGTGCGAAAAAACATAAAGTTACATTACTTATGTTTATTGAAACAATCGTATTAGGTGCTGCGTCTCTTGCAATCGGGATTGCAGTTGGAGTAGGACTTGCAGAAGGTATTGGACAGTTATTAATGAAACAGCTTGAATTTGCTGGTGAAGGGTATAAAGCATTTTATCTACCATCTATGACTGTTACTTGCATCTTCTTCTTTGCACTATTTGTATTATCAGCAATTATGAACAGTATTAAATTGTCACGTATTTCTGTATTGCAACTAGTACATGCAGATGCACAAACAGAGCGTGTTGCAGTAAAAGGTAAAAAGACAGTTGTAGTGGCATTCCTTGCTGTTATTTTATTAGGTATAGGTTATGCATCTATGATCTATATGGAAAAACTAAAAGAGATGGGAATCCTTATTGCATTAATTACAACGACAGCTGGTACTTACATGCTATTTGGCTCACTTCTTCCAGTCATTATTAAAAAGTTAAAAAGTAATAAAAAGCGTAGTGAAAAAGGACTTAATGCTTTTACATTTGCACAATTAAACTTCCGAATTAATAGTTTAACGAAAGTACTTGCAACAGTGGCAATGTTAGTTGCGCTTGGAGCTGGTGCAATTTCGGGCGGTATGGCGTTCAAAAATAACGTTATAAAAATGGTAGATGGTTTAGTAATATATGATTCAGTAGTTCATAATCCAACAGCTGAAGAAAAGAAAATTTTAGATGGTATTACATTTAAAGAGAAAAGCGAATATCGTTATAAAGTTGATGATAAATACGTTTACTATGTAAAAGAAGATTTAGAGAAAAATCGTCCTTTCGTAAAAGATATGGCAAAGATGAAGTCTATGAAGGATTTAGTAAATACGAAAAAAGTTTCAGAGGAACTACCGGTAGGTGCAGTTTCTAGAGAGATGAATCAAAAAGATGCGAATACTAAAGAACTTTCAGCGGAATGGACAGATGCTTTTAGTACAATCCATCCATATTATTTATACAATGATCATGCAATTAAAATTGTAGATCAAAAAATGTACGATGGGATAAATGGTAAAGAAGGTATAGCATTTATCGGAAAAACAGATGATTTTTTAACATATAAAAAAGAATGGAAAAAACTTGATGAGTTGCAGCTAGATAAATATAAAAATGTAAAAGCTGAACAAATGGATAGTAAATATCAAGCTTATAGTGGGTTCTATGGCATTGCGAGTGGAACAGTATTTATGGGATTCTTCCTTGGAATTGCGTTCTTAGCAATGATGGCAAGCTGCCTTATGTTTAAAATTCTTTCTGGTGCATCAAAAGATATTACGCGTTATCAAATGCTTCGTAAAATCGGTGTGCGCCGTGAGTTACTAACGAAATCGATTTATAAAGAGTTATTCTTAGTATTCTTATTCCCAGCAATTGTGGGTATCGCTCACGTATTAGTTGGTATGAATATTTTCGGATTTATTTTAATCGATCCGTACTTCCGTATTTGGGTACCAATTGTAATTTTCGTAGTTATTTATGCGATTTATTACTTCATTACCGTTCAATTGTATAAAGGAATTGTTCTTCCGAAAGAAGACTAATAATAAAAACCGAGCAAAAACGCTCGGTTTTTATTATTTTCAGAAAAAAACACTTTAATGTTACTGAAATGTATAATATAATGTAAGTAAGTAACGTAATATAAAAGTAGAAGTAGCTGTATAAGGAAAGGAGGAATCCAATCTGTAGAAAGAAGCTGAACTTTTATCCCCACATTTTTTTACCGCAACGTATTTATACAATCGTAAGTTTCCACATTGAAAGTTTTCAGAACCACCTGAGTATATTGTGAAAATAATGGATAACACATGGAAATCTCATAGCATGATAAGGTAAAATGGACAACATAATGAGAAAATTACCGTTCATAAGATGAGGAGAATACATGTATGGAAGTTGTAGAGGCATTAAAAGATATAAGCCAAATTGAGGCTATGAAAAAATATTTAAAAGAGCACTCCCAGCGAGATTATCTTTTATTTGTTATTGGAATTAACACAGGATTAAAAATTACAGAACTACTTAGCATGAAATTTGAAGATGTATTAAATGAAGACGGGACTGTTAAAGAGTTTTATGCTCTTCCTGTGAAAGATGAAAAATTTAAACAAGATATTTATTTAAATACAAAAGTAAAAGAAGCGCTTTTAGATTACGTACAATCTATTGGCGTTAAAAGAGAAAATTACGTATTTCAATCTAATAAAACGCCAAATTCAATTACGCGCCAACAAGCGTATCGTGTAATTCATAATGCTGCAGAAGCAGTTGGAGTTGTTGGTAAAATCGGAACGAATTCAATGCGAAAAACGTTCGGATTTCATGCGTACAAAAGAGGGATAGCGATTGCGCTATTGCAAAAACATTTTCATCACGCGACTCCATCAGAGACACTAAAGTATTTAGGTATCTCAAAGGATGAGACCTTTAAAACGGAGATTGATGTCGATTTATAAAAGCCGTAACTAAAAAATTAGGAGGCGGAAAATATGAATATTAGAGAGAGTGAACTGCCGGGTATTGGATGTAAGTTTGAAGTGATTACAAAAGGTAATGAAAAGATGGTTATCGTTATTCATGATGATGGCCGAAGAGAAATGTACCATTTTGATGCTGATCATGAAGAGAGTATTTCAAGTGTCTCTCTTCGTGATTCTGAAGCGAGACAAATTGCAGCTATATTGGGCGGAATGGTATATAGGCCACAAGCTTTAGATACGATTGAAATGGCTTTTGAGGGATTATCAATTGAGTGGTTTAAGGTGGAAAATAATGCACCAGTTGTACAAAAAACAATTGGTAGTTTACATGTTCGAAACACATATAACGTAACGATTATTGCCATTTTGAAAAAGAATATGAAGAAGTTCTTTAATCCAGGCCCAGATTCTATCATTGAAGCTGGCGATATGCTCGTATTATCAGGCGAAAGACATGAAGTAAAAAGAATTATTAATGAGTTGCTTTCAGTAGGAGGGGATTCATAATCGATGGATACTTTAATCTTTGAAGTTGGAACTGCGTTAGTATTAGTCGCTTTTGCAGCTATTCTCGCTGCAAAGTTAAAGTTCTCGATTATTCCGTTTCTCATTATACTCGGTATGCTAGTGGGACCACATGCCCCAGATTTAGGGCTTATCGATTTAAGATTTATTGAAAGTGGAGAAGTTATTTCCTTCCTCGGCCGTGTTGGCGTTATATTCCTCTTATTCTATTTAGGCTTAGAATTCTCAATTAAAAAATTAATTAAATCAGGAAAATCAATTGCTTTTGGGGGAACTGTTCATATATCGCTTAATTTTATATTAGGTTTACTTTACGGATATATAATGGGTTTCCCCTTATTAGAAACATTAATTATTGCTGGGATCATAACAATTTCATCGAGTGCAATTGTTGCGAAAGTAATTGTTGATTTAAGAAGATCTGGTAATAAAGAGACGGAGCTAATTTTAGGAATCATTATGTTTGATGATATCTTTTTAGCGGTATATTTATCAGTCGTTTCAGGATTAGTACTCGGAGGGGCAACGTCATTTGTAGGTGCTCTTACATCTATTTTAATCGCAGTAGGGTATATGCTACTATTCTTTGTAGTTGCTAGAAAAGCTACACGATTCTTAAATAAAATGTTAGATATTTCGTCCAATGAAATTTTTATTATCGTAATATTCGCTATTTTATTCTTTGTAGCAGGATTTTCAGAAACGATTCATGTTGCAGAGGCAATTGGAGCATTATTACTAGGACTCGTTTTTTCTGAAACAGAGCATAGTGATCGAATTGAACAGCTTGTCGTTCCGTTTCGTGATTTCTTTGGAGCTATATTCTTTTTCAGCTTCGGTTTAAGTATAGACCCATTTTCACTTGGCGGAGCAGTGTGGTTGGCATTAGGAGCAGTTTTCATTACTCTTATCGGTAATTTTACTGCTGGAATGGTTGCGGGGCGTAAAGCTGGGTTATCGCATAAGGCTTCTACGAATATCGGTTTAACACTTGTATCACGCGGAGAATTTTCCATTATCGTCGCGAATATTGGAATTGCGGGCGGCTTAATGGCAACGATTAAACCATTCTCAGCTTTGTATGTTTTAATATTAGCATCGTTAGGACCTTTGTTAACAAAAGAATCTGGGAGAATATATTCCTTACTATATAAGTTGAATTTAAGCTTTACAATTGAACGCACAATCGATTAATCACTTTTTCAGGTGTGCGATTTAACTCCTGGATAAAAGCCTGTACATTTTTTTGAATCTCGTAGACCGATGAATAAAAAACGTTATGGATGACGTCAGATTTGAGCCATTTCCATAATCCTTCAATTAGATTTAAATCCGGGCTGTAGGGAGGTAAAAATACCAATTCTAAGCGATGCAGATGTCTACTTAAAAACGGTTGGATGAGCTTCGCATGATGAATACGCGCATTATCAAGAATTATGGCTATCTTCCCGTTGGGATAGCGTTCAAGTACCTTTTGAAGAAAA
>NZ_QJTG01000065.1:0-6063 GCF_003217275.1 Bacillus sp. 196mf | reverse complement strand
TCCTGAACACGTGACATCATAACAAGCTCTTTACCATTAACATCTTTATAGTAATATCCTACTAGGCCATGACCTGGCATGTTTTTTGTTTCTTCATGCTTTACATCCGCCGCATTTTGCGTCGAATCATTTGTTGCCGCAAATGCAGTGACTGTACCTGTACTTACAACCAATTGACTCATTAAGGCTGTTGTCGCTAAACATTTCCATACTGCATGTAGTTTCATCTTGTCTCTCCTCCTTGTTATCCTACCTTTTTAAAGGGTATCTTTCTGCGAGTTTTAGCTGTTTGTACCACCATACGACCCTTAATCCTTCCAGATGGTCGCATGTACTGTTATGACGCATAATAAACCAAATATACCAAATGTGTTTATTAGGTACTTTGAACAACTTAATTATATCAATTTGTATTTTAAAAGAATACATGAAATAATTAACAAATCATCTTATTTTTTCTAATTAACCTGTATTCAAAGCGGTCTAATTTAAGTACTGTTCCCAAAAATCAAACACACCTATCATCACTATATTTCTATTTTGTAATGTTAAAGGCGCGATTCATAAAGAAAAACTACTCAATTTTGAAGTGAACCCGAATAGTGGTACATGAAAAAAACACCTCCTGAATTCGCATACTAAGTATGCAAATTCATTGGAGGTGTTTTTCGTTTGAAGACAAGAGTTCATTACCCAGAAGAAGTAAAGTGGAAAGTGATTGAAATGAAAAAGGATGGATATTCCAATCGGACAATTATGGAGAAGCTTGGAATTAAAAATGTTTCCCAAATTAAGACGTGGATGAAGTGGTATCGTACCGATCAAACGTACCGTTTTCAACAACCTGTAGGAAAACAATATTCTTATGGAAAAGGACCAAAAGAGCTCAGTGAATTAGAACAGCTACGTTTAGAAAATAAACATCTAAAAACAAAATTACTTGTATGGGGAAAGTATCTGGAAATCGAAAGGGGCTGAAACCAGAAACTGTAGTTACTTTATGGAGAAATGTACAAACAAAAATAACGGTAAAAGACTTGTGTAACGTATTAGAATTACCCCGTTCTACATTTTATCGTTGGTTACAACGAACGGAAGATCTGAAAGATGATATAGAAGAAAAAGTAAAGGACGTCTGTCTTAGGCATAAATTCCGGTATGGATATCGAAGAGTGACCGCTACTCTTCGAAAAATGGGACTGTGTGTCAATCATAAAAAAGTATTACGAATCATGAGACAAAATCATATTCTTTCCAAAGTGCGTCGAAAGAAAAAGAAATATATCAATGGTGCGGAACCAATGGTAGCCCCTCATCGATTTGAGCGCCAATTCGATGCATCCAAACCAAATGAAAAGTGGTTTACGGATGTGACGTATCTCTTATTTGGAGAGCGTACCTTGTATGTATCAACGATCATGGATGCCTTTAATCGTGAAATTATTAGTTGTGTCATCAGCGAATCACAAAAACTGACATTAGCGATGAAAACATTGAAACCAGCAATGAGAGGGCGAAAAGTAAAAGATGTCCTTCTTCACTCGGATCAAGGAAGTATTTATACAGCAAAAGAATTTCAAGCGTATGCCAAAGAAAACGGCATGATCACCAGCATGTCCCGGAGAGGAAATTGCCATGATAATGCCGTCATGGAAAGCTTCTTTGGTCATTTAAAAAGTGAAGCTTTCTATTCACAAAAGATAACAAAAGTATCCAACACAACTGTGCGAAAGATTGTGCTAGAATACATTCATTACTACAATTGTGTGCGAATTCAAGAAAAATTAAACCACCTATCCCCTAAAGAATTTAGGGAACAAGTGGTTTAGGTGTTTTGATTGGTGTCCCGTTTTCGGGGTTCACTTCAATTTTCTTACAGAGGCTTTTTTAATTTACTAGTCTGATATGTCCTTTTTGTGTGAATACTAGATATATCATTCAAGGAGGTGGTAGTGGTGTTGAAAAAACAAGAGATTCTATTGTATACCAAAGGGATCGCAAGCTATTTGCTATTTTTCTCATCAATTAGAAAGTTAAATACAGAATGTAAAAGGGCGTATAGAGGTATTAGAAAACCATTCGAAAAAACTCTACAAATAGTCATAAATCACCTTCTACAGATGGTTTGCGTCAACTTCTGTAGAAGGTGGCCATTTTGGTTACAAAAGACATCCGCTTCATTTGACGACATGTCTCCCACGCATGGTACTTGTTGTAACGCGTCCCGCAACAAACTGTTAATAAAGTGATTTAAGTTGGATAATGTTTCCATTTAAAATTGATCTTATTTCTTGTTAAATCTTTTTTTAGCGGTTTTCAAACCGTATCAATGCTTATTAAATGACAGGACCTTACATATATATCGCCTATCAATAATAGCTTATTTCGATCAATCACCTATAAAGAAGTTTTCTTTATATTTGTATTCAAAGAAAAAGAATATTTTACATTAATCAAATAATTAGAAAATAATGGATATAAATATAATTGTTAGACTCTACTTGTATTTTTTATTATTATATTGAAAATACAATTTCCTTAACTCTCGATTTAATCCTGTGCTATTTGCTTTTTTGTATAAGCCTCATTTAAGGTCCAGACATCATAAAAATACAATGTTCTTTTTTCTATCAAGAGGCTATTCATAAAAGCAATTTCTTTATTTGATAAACATGTCTTGATTATATTTAAATCAAAGGGAACTGTTTCCTCGATACCAATTCTACCTTTTTTTAAATACACAAATAATCCATTCTCCTGATTGCGTGATATTAAAATCTAATTGCTGTTCTTTTGGACTTTCTAATACAGGTCTTCCAAATTTATTCTTAATAATAGAAATACTTTCAAAAGGTACATCAAGTAATAATGCCAATTCTTTTTGAGATAAAATTGTTGCCAGAAGAGCGCTTTGTTAATCCCTCCTGTTCCGAAAAGATAATATTCTCTCCTTGTCTTTATCAAATACATAACTTACTGCATTGAGTAACTCGTTATATGATAAAGGATTTTCCTCTTCGGACTGCAAATATGTTTCATTTCTCCGCAATTTCCATGTACCATTCAACGGTTTCTTATTTTAAACAACTAATAGGACTTTAATATATCTAATCTTGAATCCGTTATGCTCTTTACAATTGAATTGTAATACAAAATCTATATTTCACGCATACACGGTTTTGAAATAATATGAAATACACAATCTGATTAAATAAAATATTAATAAATATCTATCCCTGTCACTTTCACGACGACAGGGATAGTATTTATTAATATTTTCTAAACATTGGTGACAGGAGTCCGATTAAGACATTTAGAAAAAATCATATAATGAATGATTTTTTCTAAATACTCTTCATTAATTGATGCCCATTCCGTATCTAATTTTTTTAATTTCTCTTGAGTTTTTATGGAATTTACTATCACTGTTTTATTCTTGTCTTTACCTAGATCTCCTAACATCATAAGGTTTCGAATATCTTTTTGTGTATTTATATCTTGAGATAATTTTAGTACCAGTTCTTGATATTCCTCACTAGAAAGTAACTTAATCGAATATCCTAATGTATTTAATACTTCCAACATATTCTCTAAATCAACCTTTTTGTGGTTATAAATATGAAATACACAATCGTTATCATATTTATCAATTTTATCAGACGTTACAAATCCCATAATTATTTCACTACAATAGTCTACTGGTGTAAATTCAACTTTATCAGAAAATAAATCTTTTGTTACCACTCCATATTGCAACATGAATTTAAAGCGGTTCATAAATGCATTATCTTCAAGATTAAATTGATGTTGTCCATCACAATATCTATTTGTAAGATTACCTACCCTATATATATTGGCATCGGTTCCTTCTGAAATTGCTTTAAAGATTTCCTGCTCGGCTAAGAATTTACTTTTCACATAAACATTATCCTCGTAGTTTTGTTTAATATAAGAATCATTTTCTGTAAATATATTTCCTTCATCACTTGTGTACTCTCCAGACACGCTCGTCGTAGAAATATGATGTAATTGCTTATCTTTACCAACAAATTTCAATATTTCTCTTACTGATTGGACGTTTGCATTCTCAAAATCAGCCCAATCTCCAAAATGTTTGGTTAAAGCTGCAGCATGAATTACAATATTAACTTGCTTTTTAAGTTCTTCATACCTTACATTGTCTAATCCAAATTGTTTATCAGCAAGTTCACCTTTTACTATAAATAATCTTTTATTGATTAACGCCTCATATTTTTTAAATTTATCTTTAAAATAAAACTTTACCATTTTCGTTAATCGTATGATAGCTTGCTGGTCATCTTCTCCACGAACAACACAATAAATTTTATTTTGTGTTGCATCCATTAATTTTTCTAATAAGTGTACTCCTAAATAACCTGTAGAACCTGTTAGAAGGATACCACTGCTCGAATCAAAACACTTTTTATTCTTGGCTATTTTCTTTTTTGGTGACTTTACAAACTGAATGTTTGATACAGGTAAAGCAATAGCATTTACAGGCCCACTATTAATTTTTTCTGCAATCTTACTAATAGTTTTTAATTCATAGTAATCCTTAATGCTGATATCCCATCCTTCAGATAATGTTTTTACTAACGTAGCCATTATTTTTAAAGAATGTCCTCCTAGTTCAAAAAAGCTATCCCCTACACCAATTAATGAACTGCTAATACCTAAAACTTCTGACCAAATTACAACTAATTTTCGCTCTACATCGTTACGAGGCGGAATATATTCCTTACTATTTTGTATTAAGTGCTGCCATTCTGGTAAAGATTTCTTATCCACCTTCCCATTAATTGTTAAAGGTATTGATTCTATATTTACAAAGTGAGAAGGAATCATATAGCTTGGAAGATGAGCTTGGATATGATTTTTCCATTCCTGTACATTTCCTTCACCCACAACATAAGCTATTAGCTTTTTATCTCCTATTTTGTCATCCTGAGCTACTACAACTACCTCTTTTATACTTGGATACTGTCCCAATACCGCCTCAATTTCTCCTAACTCAATGCGGAACCCTCTAATTTTCACTTGATTATCAATTCTTTCCATATACTCTATATTTCCATTAGGTAAATATTTAACCAAATCTCCTGTTTTATATATTTTAGCCTTAGCCTCACCTTTGAACGGATGCGAAATAAATGAAGCGGCTGTTAATTCCGGACGGTTTAAATAACCCCGCGCTAATGCTATACCGCCAATATACAGTTCTCCAGCAACTCCAACAGGGACAAGTTGGAGATTTTGATCTAACACATATACTTCCACATTAGGTAGTGGACGCCCAATATGGGGTTTACCGTTTCCTTCATAAATTCCAATAGTAGCGCAAACTGTAGTTTCTGTTGGACCATATCCATTGATAAATAAACAATTTTTAGACCAACGCTGTGCTATGTGTTCGCTACAAGCTGATCCTGCAGAAATAAGTACTTTTAGGTGTTTAAAATCTAACTCATCTAAAATGTTTAAAACTGTAGGTGGTAAAATCGCATGCGTAATTCTATTATGTTGTAAAAATTGGGTTAATGGATCTTTAGGCATAATGTCATTTGAACTACATAGGTATAATGTCGCACCGGCTATAAGAGTGGTAAATACTTCATTAACAGCCGCATCAAATGATAAAGAAGCAAATTGAATAAATCTACTTTTTGCATCTACTTTCATTAATTCAATATGGGTTAATACAAGGTTACATAACCCTTTTTGTTCAAGAAGTACGCCCTTTGGGGTTCCAGTAGAGCCCGATGTATAGATTACGTAGGCTAAATTATCTGGCATTACTTCCACTAATGGATTTATGTTACATCCGTGTGAAATAAATTCCCATTGTCTCTCTAAAGAGATAGTTTGTACCTCCTTGGAAATCCACCAATCTGTATTGCTTTTTGTCAATATTATTGTGATTCCTGAATCTTTTACTATATATTTCAACCTTTCTTCTGGATAAGAGGGATCTAATGGTACATAAGCTCCACCAGCCTTTAAGATACCTAATAGGCCTACAATCATTTCTAGCGATCTATCTAC
>NZ_QJTG01000064.1:0-6949 GCF_003217275.1 Bacillus sp. 196mf | reverse complement strand
GCCGTATACCTTGAGAGGGGTACGTACGGTTCGGGGGGGAGTTCTCGGAAACCTAAGACCGAGAGGTCTTAAGGCGCTGGGTTCTTACCCTACAAATGGGAATACGTATTTAAAATACCTGGTTGGATGCTTTCCTTTTTGAATGATGATCGTCAACGAAAACTTGCTACTTCATTACACAAGTTTTTCACTGAAAAAAATCCATCAAAATTGCCAGACCCTGATATCTTTCTTGGTCCTAATAGTGCGACACGGGAAATGGCAGTTATACAGGGCAAGTCTCTAACGCTTAATATAATGATCATCGGTAACATTGGTACAGGTAAATCAGCTGCACTAGGTTTGCCAATTGCCAATCAAATTCTTGACTATATGGCTTCAATGATTAATAACTTTAAAACCTTATATGCAAGAAAAGATTATCATTCAGAGGATGTAAAAGGAACGCAGGTTAATGGTCTTACAGTTATCGAGCCATCTAATGACTTCTGCGAAAAGGTATATAAATTGGTATTAGCACACAGGATTCCCGAAAGTGTTATTTTCTATTTAGATCCAACAAATCCTGATACCCCTTCAATAAATTTTGTACGTGGTCCAGTCGATAAAGTTGCTGAGATGTTATGTTCAGTATTAACCGGTCTCTCTGATAATGGAGCAGGGAATCCGTTCTTCGTTCAATCTGAGCGTTCTCATCTTAAACAACATATTTATTTGTTAAAACTCCATGATTCTAACTTTGAAGCTAGATTTGAGCATTTAATTGATATGTATAATGATGCCAATCTCGTGTTTGAGATGCATCTCAAATTAAAAGAACGACTTCCGAATGATATTGAATCTATTCCAGATAGGGATGAACGAAACCATTTCCGCATAATGAAACAAGTAGATGAATGGTTTGATTTAAATTATGTTCCTGAAATTTCTGGTGGCCGTGGGGGAGGGGAAGTTGTTTATCATACTGAAGGGAAATACTATGGTCAACCCAAGATTATTGATAAACAAGAAACTTTTGTTCGCGGTTTACGAAACACATTAAATGATATTTCTGCTCAGCCTCTGCTCCGTCGTGTTTTATGTGGTCCATCGAATTTCGATTTTGAGAAACACCTGGAATTTGGAGGTATTCTGTTAGTTAATACAGCAAAAGGGGAACTTTCTGATCTATCTGATGTATTCGGTAAATTGTGTTTATATGCCGTACAGAATGCTGTTTTCCGTCGTAAGCCTAACGTATCTCCTTACCATCCGGTTTTAGTCGATGAGTTTGCGGATTACATTTATAAAGCATTTAAAAGTTTTCCTGCTCAATCACGTAAATATAAAGTACCTTTAATTGTTATTGCACAAACAATTAGTCAATTAGCAATTGAACATGGCCCAAGATTCATGGATATCCTGTTAGGAACATTTCGTAATAAACTTGTTTATGGTGATGTTACAAATGAAGATGCTAAATTGTTTAGTAAGCTAATGGGTACGAAAACAATTTATGAGGCACGTGAAGGTGATCAAGAAATTGATATGGTAACTGCAGAAACGAAAACTCAAAGTACACGTAGAACATCATACTCTTATTCGAAACTAGAGGTACCCATTCTTTCTGAAAATGATATCTTAATTCAAAAAGCATTCCAGTGTGCGGCTAAAATTGTGAAAGATAATGCTCCACAAGGAGGAATACAAGTAAATGCTAACTTTGTTCCTGCCTCTGAGTTTAAAACCGCTAAGATTCAAGTTGATGCAGAAGCAGCTGCTTATTGGTTAAAAATTCGTGAAGAGTCATTGAATGTGGAAACTAAATATGATGATTATGTCACATATACAAATGTTGATAGTGAAGAAGCTGTAATTGAGGATTTGAGTACACCTAAAACAGCACCTACTGCAATAGAAGGCTGGTTACAAACGTTAAATCCTGATACTTACGATTTTTATACTAATGAAGATGAGACTGACAATGAAGGAGAGTTAACAAATGGTCAGTCTGTGCAAGATTACTCAAGAAACTCTGCTCCTAAACTAGAAAAGGAAAGCACTACAGCATCAATTGCTACTTCTAATAAAACAGAACCCGCAAAAATTAATGAAGTAATCGATGTTCAAAAAGACAATGTACCAGATACAAGTAAACATAGAGAACCTATTGAACTTAACAACAAAGCATCAGTTATTACTGAAACTCCAATAGAAGTACCAAGGGCGAAGCATACACCACAATATAGAGAACCTGCTTACACATCAACTGTTATCCATAATCAGCAGGAACAGGAAATTCAACGAACTGCAGAAATCAATGGTAAAAATACAACATCTAACTTAACAATGCAATGGTTACAACAAATGGCTGCCACTGTTCCTCAAGAAGAAGAAAATACATTACCTTTTGATGAAATGGAAGGTGGCTCTCGTCTTCACAATCGTAAAGTAGCAGAAGTAACCCCAGAAAGTGCGGCAATTAAGGATAAACTCAGTCAATATATCGAAGGTGACATTAATCATGATTGATGCACTCAGCATATAACGAATATTTATAACGGTAAAAAGGTGTGGGTTATATACTCATACCTTTTTATTATTTCATATTCCACTTTCCGCAAGAAGACCATTTCTTTATGCTAAAATCTAATTGAGTTTGTGTAGAAGCAGAAAATGAATTAAATATTAAGGGTTGGAGGAATGACAGTGGAGATTGCCAAATTAAATTTGCCCGTGGATAGTATGCACTTTTTACTTAATCATCAAATTAAAGAAAATGAATTCGAATGTCTTAATGTAGAATTTTACACCTATTCAAATGGTTTTCTTTTAGATGTAGTGGAATGGACAAAACAAAATGATTTTTCTTTATCGATACTGGATAAAGAATATACAGAATTGTTTTTAGCGAGTTTAGAGAAGTTTAAACCATACCTTGTGATTGGGAGTAATATGGATTCAGGTAATCTAATTACTATCTACCAGCCCACAGGAGAGATATATGAGCTAGAGCATGAAATTACAGAAAGAGTAGAAAGATATTTTGTTAATTCTTCTATAGAGAAAATGCATTCCTGCTTCAATTGCTTTAAAAAGTATTGGGTTCAGCTATTAGAGCAGGGGCACTACAAAGATTGTGATCTAATAAAGACTTTTCATGATTTGAAGAACACATTGGTGGAGCTTGATAATAACATATTAATTAATGATGATAACTATAATAGACAATTTTGGAATTGTTTATATCATGGCAATTTAAACTTTCTTTTGGAAAAGTCAGGCGAGAAATAGATTATCTCTAATTGAGATACTTACATGAAATAACGTTATTTCAAAGCAACAAGAAAATTATTAAGTAATAAGACCAGATTTCGATGCAGCTGTAGATTTTAAATAAAGAATACTGTTTATAAAAAGTTGCACCGTTTTATCCCTTTAGATACGCTTAGCTAAAGAAGAATTTTTTTTAACATAAAAATAAAACTTATTAATATACAATACTTTTAATCTTTTATCACTTTCAATGAAACTACTCTATTTACACATGAAATATTATTATGAATTTTATAAAGATAAGGAATGAAAAGGTGATTATATGTTTTGTTGTACTAACTGTTTTAATAATAAATACATAATTGAGTATATAGAAAGCCAAGGGGAGTATGACGATTGTAATTACTGTATGAGTTCCAATGTACCTGTCATTGATATAACTATAATGGGAGAGTTTATTCGTGAGTCCCTTGCAAAGGCATATGTAAATGTAACTACAGATGATATCCCGTACCATCTATACGAAGATTCAGCGGAAACAATTAATGAGGTTTTACGTTATTCAGAATGTATTTTTTCAACAAAAATAGACGACAACGATAAGTGTGAAGAACTTATGAAAGACTCATTTGAATCCAGTGGACCCTCATATCGAGATATTGCTCAAGGGGATATTGATGTGTGGGAAAGTGGAGAAGCTCAGATTATTCTTAAAGATAGTTTTTATGGCCTATATAATAGTGATTTTGTTTTAAATTGGGAAAGGTTCAAAGAAGTTGTTAAACACGGAAATCGCTTTTTTGACATGAATGGAAATAATTCTAGAGAAAGTATGCTATCAATATATGATTGTTTCTTTGCGCTAATGGAAGTAAATCTAGAAGCAGGTGCTTTAATTTGGAGGGCGCGTTCTAATTTAAATGGGCCGTGCATCGATATTAAAGATCGTTCTTTAGAGTGTGGACCTCCACCAGTTAATTATGCTAAATCATTTCGAATGAATCCAGATGGAATCTCATACTTCTACGGGGCAGAAGATAAGGAGACTTGTATAAAAGAAATTAGAGCTGCTGAAACAGATAATGTGGTATTTGGACAATTCCAAACTAAACGTAGCCTAAAACTTATTAATTTAAGTAGGGTTCCAGACGTGGTACCTACTTCTATATTTTCTGATGATTATGATCATAAAATGGTTTGGGCAAGGGATTTCCTATTATTATTTTGTGCTGAAATTTCAAATCCTGTTGATGAAAAAGAAGCTCCATTTGAGTATATACCAACTCAAATTTTATCGGAGTATATTAGATTAAAAGGTTATGATGGTGTATGCTACCATAGCAGTTTTACCCAAAAAAACAACTACACATTGTTCTGTGGTAGAGAAAAACCAGACTCTTTGTATTCTGACTGGTATAACGATGATGACCCTTTATTTCCTAATTTTATGAAATGGCTAGATTTAGTTCAATACGAATATGTTAAGGCTCCATGTGCAAATCAGTCTTAATTAATTTCATTTCAAATCTACAGCAGCTTTAATATAAAATCGTACTGTACATAAAAAAGAAGCAGGTACCTCTCCGTTTTAAAAGGTATCTGCTTCTTTTTACATAGACTCTATAATAATTTGTCTTTCATACCACTTGTTTATTTTTTCATTAACACTTTTTGAAATACGCTTCATTTTGTTATTACAGAATCTTGATAGCGTAGCAGGGGATAAACCTATTTCATCTGCTATCTCACGCATTGTTTTATTTTGATGCATATGCTGATACATAATTTTTTCTCGTATCACATCTTCTGACCCTTCAGGAGTTTGTTTTACTGTCTCTGCAATATAATGGTCCTCCTGCTTCTCTTGCATATCTATTGCTTTTTTCTTTACCATACTATCTATATTATTCATTAATTCTTTTGGTGGTAAGATAATGATTCCTAATTTGGAATAGTAATTCTTAAACCAATTACGTTCGCCTATCTTTGTTTCATCCAATTCCTCTGCATACGCCCAATGTGAAATTACATTTTCTTTTTCTAAATCATTTAAAATATTCTCTAATTGTTCACGAGTTCGAGTTGGGCGACCCTTTGTGGGTGTAATGCCCATTACAGATAGTAAACCTTTTTCTCCACCAATGGAGTATGGTCTTTTTAAAGTACTGTATTGTTGACGGATTCGCCACTGCCAGGATAAATAACGTATTAAACGTTTATGAAACTTGTGTCTATAGCTATTATACTCTAATGCTTTTTTCGATAATAAAGCCGTTGTGCTATTAGATCCATACAAATAGCCCGATAAGAAACTACCCGGTTTAATCTTACAGGATTCTATCCCCATATATTCATTAGTATTCTTATCTCTCCATAGCACTACAGAGTCCAGTACGAATAGCCTTTTGATTACTTCACGTTTTACTTCAAATTGTTCCCCAGTGTCAGCTTGATCGTTCAATACTACAACTTCATTATCATCATTCAAATAAATAAAGATACTTGCTAACGCTGCAATACGTTGTGCTACCTTTATCTTATCTTCTGCCCGATAATACTCTACACCGTTTGCTGATGCTTTTGGCATATTACATAATTCCAATACATTCTCATAACTAAAATCTATGAATTCATCTGGTGATTTAGCTTGATTTAACCATTGTATTGTAATGGTATCTAAACAGTCTGCTGTAAGATCATCCATATTACTAATTACTCCATCAACCAATATAGACCATCTTTCCGCTTCATTTGTATTCACTAATCTCAAATCCTCATCCTTATGTGAAGATAGTTGTGCAACTCCGCTTGAATTTTTTGTTTCTAATGGCAGTACCGGTTTTGCCGCTGCTTCATCTTCTTCAAACTGATTTTTTGCTATTCCATCACGTAATTGATAGTACATTGCGTCATTTGATACAGGATAATATTCGTCAGGCATATCTGCTATACGCTCTTCTATATGACCATGTTCAGGATTTGAAATTTGAGTTGGTTCAGCTGCTTCAAGCTTTTCTCCAAACTCTTGTTCAATGATTTTATCTAATACATTTTGAATCTCAATTTTATATTTATCTAGATTTGCGTAAATGTGCAATAACGATATTCCTTGTTCTTGTTTCTGCCCCAGCCAAGAAACAAGTGTTGAGAAGGAAGGGGATATATTAGCTGAAGTTACTAATTTATCGTGATTCTCTTGAACTTCGTTGTAATATTTTTGCCATTTGGCCCATAACTGCTTATTTTCTTCATAGATTGGAGCAGCAAGTAGGAGGGCGTCACTGAACAATGCTATTACTTTCTCCATATTTAAGTACCTCCTAACAATGTTATTAACCAATATAATTTAAATCCTAACAATATGAAACGCCATAGCTATATGATGGCTACATAACCTTTAAGCTGAAATGTTATCTGAATAATCCACACAATTATTGGTTTTTACTCGTTTTATTGTGGATCATTTTAATTCTATTTACTTGTCTTTAATTATATAAAACTGCTTCTATTTGTAAAATCACTACTTTACAATACAATTTCAATTTTTAAAAGTAAATTAGTAAAATACACTGATTTTTTGCTTAACGACTAGAAACTTGTTACTTTAGGTCACAACTTAAATACGCCAGCTGCTTCTTACTTGAAACTTCATAGCTTTATCATGGCTACTACTTCTTATTTGAAACTATATAGC
>NZ_QJTG01000063.1:0-6956 GCF_003217275.1 Bacillus sp. 196mf | reverse complement strand
ACAAAGAATTGCATAAATTATTAGTCACAGCTTAAATGATTCCCCAAATTTATTCAGACCCGTTTCTGCTTTTTAAACTTTGCAACAGAACCTCCTAAACAACCAGCCTCATATCCAGCTTTAATTTTTATATCTTCACCATATTTTGTTTTCAGTTTCTCAACGAATTTTTTTACGAGAGATACATTTGAAGCACATCGTGCTTCTCTTACAATTTCCCCAGTTGTTCCGTGCAATGCACATAAGCTAAAGCTTTCCTTGTGGACATCCATCCCAATATATATTATATTTTCCATAGTGGCCTCCTATTATCATAGGGTATACACCCATTCGTAATGTTTGTTTTCACTCATTATTATGGGTTAAAATCCCTGACTTGATAATCTAGGGGGGCACTTCATATTATCTTAAAAAACTTGATAAAGTTCCTAAACTCGATCTCTACCTATATTTATGTCAAATATGCAATTTTACATATCGTACTGCACAGATTCCGATGTATGTTAGCATAGATATTGTTCCTTTCCCGTCTGTGTATGTAAATTAAATACAGGCATTCTAATAACCCTCGCAATGAGGGTTATCTTTTTTAGAGGTCATAAGGACTTTCTCAATAAACGTTCAAATGAACGTGTGATAAAATTGTGATTAGATAGGGTTTCAACAAAAGATTGGGCACTCATTCGAGTGTCTTTTCTTTATATATAATTCATATAAATCGTATATATTTAATTGATTATTATAAATTTAGGTACCTTTGTCGAAGTTTGTCGTATAATTACATGACAAGTAGTTAATCCCTGCTTGTCATGTATGTGTAAAAGACGCTGAAACTTTTGATAGAAGTATTTGCCATTCTTTCAACTCCGTGTGCGGAATTGTAGTTTCTATATCTAGCACAACATGTATCAAATAGGTGATAAGCATCTTTCATTTTTTGAGAGGTGCTTATTACTTTATACGGTGAAAAACTTTCTCAATATATGTCGAGAGGCATATATGATAATATATTTCATTTGCCTTACGTTCCCAAGAAACAAGCTTAAACATCTTTAACTTAAGTAAATGCTGTGAAACTGTAGGAGCTCCATTGTTTTCCACAATTCAGAAACATTTAATGGTCCCTTATCAATCAATTCCTTCACAATTAACAAACGTATTGGATGTCCAAGTACACCTAATATTTCCGCACTTCTCACATACTCATTTAGGTTCTGTTGCAAAGTTTTTCGAGTGGAGCTAAACTTTAGGGAAAATGAGATGAGGATAATGATACATGGGATATTTTAAAGGAAAACAATTCAAAAAAGATATTATTTTGGTAGCCGTCGGCTACTATTGCCGTTTTTCTTTAAGTTATCGCGATGTATCTGAGATCCTGAAAGAACGAGGAGTTTCTGTTCACCCTACAACCATTATGCGCTGGGTTCATGAATATGGAAATTTGATCTATCAAATTTGGAAAAAGAAAAACAAAGTTGCACACCATGCTTGGCATTTAGATGAGACTTATATCAAAGTGAAAGGAAAATGGTGTTATTTATATCGTGCCATTGATAGTGATGGTCATACATTGGACTTTCAACTTCGAAAAACTCGTGATCATCAGGCAGCGTATGCTTTTATGAAAAGATTGGTCAAGCATTTTGGAGAACCATCGGTTCTCACAACAGATAAAGCGCCTGCCTTGCTTTGTGCGTTCAAAAAATTACAGAAAGACGATTTTTATACACATACAAAACAATGTACCATAAAACATCGCAATAATCTGATTTAACAAGATCATCGACATGTTAAACGTCGATTTGCGAAATCGTCTGGGTTTCAAAGTATCCGACACGCTTCTCGTACCATAAAAGGGATTGAAACGATTCAGGCCCTATATAAACAGAGACGAAGTCTTGAATCAGATTCCGTCTTTTCGGCGTACAAAGAACTACAAAAATTAGTAGCGATTGCTTAAATTCTATCCCCAATTTATAGCCCTCTTTATATTTTTTCTAACTTTGCAACGGAACCCTCCTATTGCTTCACAACAGCCCAAGACTACCGAACCAGTCCAAACGCAAACAATTGTACCCACCATCCCAATGCAAGAGATACCCGTGATTCCACAATTCGAACCAACAACACTACCAGTAGAACCAATAGAATCTGCTATTCCAGAATCCTTTCATATCCACTATGCGGGATGCCAGTCTAAGCAAAAAATCATCCACCAATTACAAGTCCTTGCTACTTTATTAGAAGAGGCATCACATGAATAGTATCAATTCTCAATTCAAATTGATACGCCATCTTTGAAATAACACAGAAAAAACTCTCTTATATTTTGATAAGAGAGTCTTCCGGGTAAGTATAGCATAAAATATTTAATACATAGCAGAGAGTTGCTTGAAATAATTGTAACACAAAAACCACGAAAACGCTTTCGTTTTTTCGTATCCTTCTGTATAAAATACCGTTTATAAGAGCATGCTATTATCCATCCATGATATGTATTCCATTTTGAGTAGCTAATAAATAGCTACTCTTTTTTCTGTCTTATGCCCTTATCACGATTTAAATCGCCTATCCCCTTATGTTAAGATACAGAATATTTTTGTATCGTTTCGAAAACAGCCGATACAATACTTTGCATATACTGATGCCATTCCTCCAGTTGAATCAACAACGTTTCTCTTTTATATGCTGGCATATCTCGTATCGCCTCTGTAGAGAGCGCTTTTATTTCTTTGTAGGCTTCTGAACATTCAAATGCGTGTGTCTCTGTATACGCCAATTTAGGAAATGGATTCCGCTGTCCCTGTTTCTGTCTTTCCCATTGTTGTACGACATATTGAATCAATAGCTGAATTTCTTCTTGTATGAGCATAATTTTTTTGATTTGCTCTTCTTTTTTATTTCTCCTCATTACCCACACTCCATCACATTTTTCCAAAAAAACTCTTAAAATAATATTTTGACTTGTTTTATTTTGCAATTCCTTTTGGTTCTAAAACATATAGCTGATTCACCAAAACATCATATTCGCTTCGTGTGATTTGCTTTCTATACAACTGAATCAATAACTCTTTATGTACTTTTGAAAATGCTATTTTATCAATCCATTTGGAAGACATACGATGTTTCACTCCATTTCTATTTAAACATTCTGCCACATTGCATGATTGTATCTCATTATTCAGATTTTAGCAATACATAAACAATGAGATCCTACACTTTCTGCTGATTGAAATGGATACTCTCAGTTGTTGAAAGTTAGAATTTGAAATGGTGTTGTTGGGAAGGATATGAATTTTCTGTTATGATGAAATAAATAGGGGTTCGGCCGAGATACGTGTAAAACTAGGTAATAGTAATACATTTTTTACCAAACGTTGTTTATCGGTGATATTTGTAACATAAACGTTCGTTTTTGTTACAGTTTCTATTTGAAAATATGAAATGTCTTAACTGTTGAATTAGTCGTAACAAAATACTGTACCAAAAATAATTTGTCACAATATAAAAATGCTACCTTTTTGTTACGTTGATTGTTTATTAATTGGTAATTCCTGTCTTATTCCCCTTTCTCGAAGGATGGGCAAAGAAACCCAATATGGAAAAAGAGCTATTGTTTAATTTTCAAAGTATAGATGAATATTTACACGGTTTGGTGAAATCGAAAAATATCTTTAGTTTGTGTTTACTGGTATTGATAAGTATTGCGGTGGTATATATTCCATATGGTGCTACATTAAAGATCTGGTTGAGGGATGTTCCGATAGTGTTGAAATCGATTATTAAAGCATTGGTATATACAGGCCCAATTGTTGTTGTCTTTTGTTATCTTTTTAGAGATGTTATGAAAGAGTTGTTTCATAAAATGTCGTTTAGACAACATATGATATGTGTGATAGCTGCTATAGTACTAATAGTATTGGGTTTATATTGGGTTCTGTTTTTAAACAGTGTAATTTCAATTAATCCAGCCACAAATGTGATGAATAAAAAAAGTGAGCAAGAAATACTTTTGAGTATTCCAGGAGTGTTTATTCAACTATTGGGTGAAAATATTATGTTTATTTCATTCTTGTTATTTTGGTATAAATGCATGGAATACTTAAAAATAAGTAGTAAAGTGATAGTTGGTGTTTCAATATTCTTAGCAGGAATTACTTTTGGTGTAATGCATCTGACTGCTTATCAATTCAATATTTTACAATGTATTTTAATAATTGGTATACCAGCTACGACTCACCTTTTGTGGTTTGTTAAATATAGAAATATGCACATGGCATATTGGTTACATGTTTATTATGATTTGATACTAATATTGTGGGGAGTTTTGGGATGAAATTGGTTTATATAAGAAATGAGAGCAAGTAATAGATTAGATAAAATCTTAGAAAAAAGACGAACCTGTTAGCACGTCTTTTTTTGTTTTGAAGGAATGATAGACAATTCCACCTATAATCATGTTAGTTGACTTCATTCTAGAGTGCAATCAAAGATGTAGGGTGGAATTATTATCCCTAATATATACCAAATGACATGTTTTTATGCAGAAGTTGGTTTATTGAGTCCACATAGACTCCAGTTATGGTAAAATATAGAGGACATATGTATAATGAGATTCCAATTCTATTGATGAATTGGAATCATTTTTTACATGTAACTTTTGGTGGAGAGTAATCACGCATAAAAAGATACACGAGTTGATCTAATTCTTGGCTACAGACAAGAATTAGTGGGTCTGTATATCCGTATGCCTTTACCAACTGTTGCAGTTGTTTCTTTTTTTCTTCAATTTGTTTTTGTAAGTGGGTAACATTAGATGTAGACATGGGAAACCTCGCTATTTCTACAGATTGATATCAACTTTTTATAGTATATGCAGTTTTTAAAAAATGAAAACGGTCACATAAGATGTGAGATATTCTATGTGTACAAAAGGAGGACATTTCTATGAAAGCAACAGGTATTGTACGGAAAATGGATAATTTAGGACGAATTGTGATACCAAAAGAAACAAGACGAAATTTACAAGTAGATTCAGGAGATGTGCTAGAAATTTTTGTAGAAGAGGATGCGATTATTCTACAGAAATATCAATCGTATGGTACTTGTCCGATTACAGGAGAAATTTCTCCCCAGAATATCAAACTAGCGGATGGAAAGCTGACGTTGAGCCCAGAAGGGGCGAAACAGCTTATGGAAGAATTAGAACAATACAAAGTAACTGTATGAGAAGAATAGGGGGCGTACTCGTTGGAAACGAAATTACAAGCATTTCAAAAGGATAGAAGTAAGAACATGCTATCTTTGCAGGAACAATTGTTACAAGAGGCGTTTCAAAAGAGGAAGGATATCACTTTAATTCTGTTAAAAGGATTGCATGTAAAAGGAATGATAAGAGGATTTGATACTTATTCTGTTTTAATAGAAGTTGAAGGAAAGCAACAGTTTGTATATAAACATGCGATCTCTACAATTCGATTCTAAAATAAAACAGTAGCATGATTCCTACTGGATTCATGCTACTGTTACAGAAATATTATTTAGCGTTTACAGCTTCTTTTAATGCTTTTCCTGCTTTAAAGGCAGGTGTTTTTCCCGCAGGGATCGTAAGAGCTTCACCAGTATGTGGATTGCGTCCTTCACGTGCAGCACGTTCTCTAACTTCGAATGTACCGAAGCCAAGTAGCTGAACATGTTCTCCAGTTTGTAGTGCATGTTGAATGGATTCTAATACTGCATCTACTGCCAGACTTGCTTGTGGCTTTTTTAGTTCAGATTGTATTGCGACTTGTTTGATTAATTCTGATTTGTTCATAAGGCACCTCTTATTGTGATATATACTTGTTTCAGTATAAAGGGAGAAAGAGAACGGTGCAAGATAGTTTGTAAGTGTAACATGTTAGATTCTTTGCTAACGAAAAAACGTGTATATGAGAAAATACTCTGAAAAAAGAATGAGGCGAAAGAAGATGACAAATGTTTTTTATATGGAGCTCAACGATCTTAATTATGAACTCGAGCGAAGTGCGGAAATACTGAGGGTATTGGCACATCCTGTCCGTCTACAAATTGTACATCAATTATTAGAGAAAAATGCTTTAAATGTTACCGAATTACAAAAGATTTTAAAATTACCACAATCTACGGTTTCACAACATCTTCATAAAATGAGAAATCATAAAGTGTTATCACATGAACGCAAAGGAACAGAAGTATTTTATCGAGTGGACGATAAACAAGTGAAACAAACGGTTCACATACTGATGGGATAAACAGATAGCTTTTTGTATCTGCCTAGTCATGTACAGATACAAAAATAGAACGAGGAGAGGATTCTTTTATGGGTGTAAATTCATATTACACGTATATCATAATAAAAGAAATCATTTTTATTCATTCCTATGTGACAGGGGAAGAATTTCCCTCTTCACAAGCATTACAGATTCTAGGACAATTTGATTCTGAAGAAATATCAGGCACAATTAGAGAAACACGTCGGTATCGTATACGGAAAAATGGGGAAGAATTGTTCGGATACTATAGACAGAAGCATCCCAAATTATTTGAGAAACAAAAATTATACACGTATGAAGAGTTGAAACACCGAGCGGTGTACTATTGTTCTTCTCATTTGACGGTGCATCTCTAATCTGTATATTTTGTTTTATTGGTTTTTAGAATCCGATAAAATCGTTCGTTTTTTTGTGGAAAGTGAGAAAAACGGACGCTCAGATGCCTTTCTAACAAAAGGAAAAGACAAAGTGAATATATTTCCATGTAAAAAGACGAAATCCCTGCACAGGGATTGATAAGAAGGTTTAAAAGATTACCGGTAAAATCCGCGATAGAAAAGGGAAAGACATAAAAAGATGGGTGCATGTTTAAGTTACAAAAAATATAATTTCACGTACCATAATATATTTAAAAATAAATAACTCCAAACCCCTTCACAA
>NZ_QJTG01000062.1:0-7604 GCF_003217275.1 Bacillus sp. 196mf | reverse complement strand
AAAAGCACCCACTTTTAAATCAATAATATCTACACCATCTCTAAATCTGTTTCTATTCTCGTTAATACGTCTATTTATGCTTTTTAACGGCTGCCCATGAATCTCCGCAATCTCTTTTACCAACATCGCTTTCTTACCTTCGCCAAACCCACCTTCAATTCCAGTAAACTCATATCCCGCTACCATTTGTTTCCCTATGATTTGTAAGTGGCTCATTTCGTTTCCTCCTCATAAAATAAATTCCTCTCGCTTACACAAGTTGATTTATACATTGTGTTCTATGTAAACAAGCTGGCCATCCTCTATACAGAAACAGCCAACTTGGTATATAAATATAAAATAATTTCCCTTGGTTTTTTCGTTCTGTCGCGGGTTCCTACCGCCCATGCCCGTTCTTCGGTAACGTTTTGATAATGGGGCCCACTCACATCACTTCACATGATGGTGGATACGCTATCCCCACAGCCTTCTGTCTTCCAAACAGTAACTGTAAGAATATCTTACCTCCGATTCCAACTTAAAAAGGTACCCGATTTAGTGCCCCAAACAGTACCCCAAAAGTTCCATAAATTTTCATATCATCTCTAATGCAGTTGCAAAATTCAAAATCCCTGACTTTCGTTTCCGATAAAACTTCCCGCGCTTCATTCCTAATACCGTATAAATATAATCATCGTTTAACTCTGTCGCACTCATATACTTCATTTCTAGTATACGTTGTTCTTCTTGATCTAGCGCATGTTCAAATGCACGATGTAATTGCCTATACTTCAGTTCATGGACATCTATCTTTCGCAATTCTGGAAATAAGATGTCTGCACCTACCTCTATCCGTTCTTGCTGATTCTGAAACCGAACACGTAACACTTTATACTTCTTTAATTCTTCTATCACAAAAGGGCGGATTTCTTTCTCATCAATATAGGTAAAAAAAGATAATTGATTCATTGGTCCCCTCCTGAATAAAAATCCTCCTACTGTTTATACTTTTAATGAGATTTCAAAAAAGATTCCTTTCGCATTTACATAATTTATCAATCTATATTTTCTTTTGAGATACATACAATTGCCGCTTTCCCTAGTTCTATAAAGGAGAATGCTTACAATGAAAAAGGTTAGGCAAACAATATTAAGTGAATCGCAAATTAAAAAAATCCAACATATACTTTCACAATCTTCAAAGCGTGATAACCTACTATTCCTATTTACTCTGCATTCCTGTTTAAAAGTCAGTGAAATCTTACAACTACAAGTTCGGGATGTGCTTGATGCAAACGGAAAAATTCGTAATTACGTTCTATTTTATAATGAACACGAAAAAATAAATAAATGGTTTGCTGTAAACGAAATACTGCATTATGCGATCAAACACTATATAAAAAAACGTAACGTTCAAACACCTGATGAACCATTATTAAAGTCTCAAAAAGGGCAACGCCCCATTTCAAGACAACATGCTTGGCATGTTTTGAACAAAACCGCAAAAGCAGTTGGAATAGACGGAATCAGTTCACATACACTTCAAAAAACTTGGGGCTATTACGCATACAAATCCGGGATAGATATCGCACTATTACAACATTTCTTTGGCCATAGTAGTCCAGCAACAACTTTAAAATATATAGATGTCACACGAAAAAACAGCTAGTTTTTACTACCTGTTTTTTTCTCATTATCCACTATAATCGGCATCCCCTCTTACTCATTTCATTACGTAAATTTGATGCTGGTACACCCAGATACTGCGCTATTTTCGGATAACTAAATCCCCTCCCTCTTAATTCAAGCGCCTGTTGACACCAGTCATTCCACTTTTTCCGACTTTGTTCCTGAAGCTCAGCTTGTGTTTTCCCTTTCCATAATCCCCGCTTCTTCAGTTGTTCACGTAAAGTACTACTTGGGCAACTGAGTGTCTTCGTTATCATGGTTGTCCCAAATCCCTGCTCATATAACTTGGCTGCTTGTCTACAAATCTCATCCCATTCTTCTCTTGATTTTTTCCCCCTATGTTCCTCAAATAAGGCTGTTGCTAATTCCCTCAACTCCATTCCTATCGCACAATGCTGGATACATTCTTTTAATGGTTTCATTTGATAGTCACACGTGTGACAATACTGGTCCTGTATATCTAAAATACGAATACGCTTTTCTTTTCCATTCATGCTGGACACCTCGCTGACTTTTCACCATTTTATAACACCAACACAGTTTCTTACTATTATTAGTTCCCACTTTTTGTAGCATAAATCAAATTATTTTTTTAGGATCCATTTTCAAAAAATCACATATAATGTCTTGTATCCTTACTTTTCAAATCATTACTTGTTCATGGCTCACGCATAACAATAATGAGATACAGTTTCTCTAACGAGCACTCTAACACAAGTGCTCGTTTTATTTTTTGTGTATAACAATTAGGTAGTTAACTCATACTATAGGTAAGCCATCCATAGTACTTGCTTTTTCGATTACAAGTATCAATTTAATTTTCTCCTTTCAGACAGCTAGCAAAAGCTAGCTGTTTTTATTATGCATAGTTTTGTACAGATAGATCATACTAAGAGGGCACCACTTTTGTTTTCTGTTTACCCTATCAAATCCCTTAGGAGCTCTTTCTCCAAGAACGTCTTTTTCAAAATAATCACCCATTCCATTTAAAGCATTCTAACATCCCCCTTAAAGGTCGTTACCCCTGCCGATATCTATGGTATTCAAAAAAGATTCTAACGCGAATTTATCCGGTTCTACGAGGTCATTTTTCTGCAGTATAAAATTTAAACAGCCTCTCTATCCATTTCTGGAATAATACCTCGCTTCGTCAACATATCATGGATAAACAACCTACCTTTTTGTGTCCAGCGTGTATTCATTTTTACGGATTTACTACCATCCGAATGCGTGACATCAATTGTTTGTGATTTTGTATAGCCTTTATTTTGATGCTTCGCATACAGTAGCCATTGATTATTTACTTTGTACTGTACTTTTTCATCTTTTAAGATTTTATTTAATCGTACTGCAGACAACCCATAATCAGCTGCAATTTGCGAGACGGTTACCGTATCTTTTGACTGAAGAATTTGATCGAGGTATGTAATCTTAGATGCGTTCTCTGCGACTTGCTGTGTTAACATGAGATTCTTGTGCTCGGCCACTTGCCTGGCCTGTTGCTCATGTTTGAGTTGCGACGCCAAACCGATGAGTAAATCTGGGTCTTGTAATAAGGCGTTTATCGTAGGCGGTGTCATGTAAGCCCCGTGTTTTCGAATGCTTGGGAGTACTTCTTCAAATACCCATTTTTCAAATTGTTCTGCTTGTGGGAGTTTGGATTTCACAATTAATCTATATAAATTCCCTTCGTTAATGAACTTCTTCTCTTGTGCTCTTCCTAGTGAATCGATGACCTCGCAAAACGCGACCCCATCTTTTTTACAATGTTTACTTACAGCATCATGAGGGTTTGAGTACCCTAAAGCTTTTGCAACATCGATTGCTGGAAAGTACTCTTTTCCATTCTGAATTAAAATTTCTAAATTACCGAACATGTTATGTGCGAAAGTTTGCATTTGCTTCATTTTTTCATTTCCCCTTTGTTATATTTTGCGACAACACACAATCTAGAAGACCACTGGGCAAAACGCCCACCCATCCCCTTTCATTTGTTTCCCACTATTCGAAGGGACTAACATTTCGTTCACCCCTTTTCTCCTTACTCGCTTTCTTAGCCACCTGATTCGGCCCTTGCCACAACCCTTGCTTTCTCCATCTATTTTTCACTTTCCCAACGTAGGATGGACTCCGCTCAAACATGATACTAATCTCTTTATCTGGAATCCCCTGGTCATTGAGTTCCCTTACACGGGCTAGCGTCAATCCATCCGGAATATTTCCAGGTTTCCCTGCGCGCTGTCTCGGCTCCGTATCAAAATACCTACCCAATTGGCGTAACTCCTGACCAGTCGGACAATTCGCACAAATGCTGATACTGAAACTTGCATCATCTGAACGATTGTAATAACACCGTCTACATTTCTGTTCGATGATATCGCCAATCTGATAAGTAAGCTGGAGGCGTTCTTCTCTGGTGAGTTTCATATTCCTCACCTACAATACGGCTTTCAATGCGATGCCTAATGCTTGCGCTCTTGCTTGACATTCTAGGCGGTGCTTCCGTTCCCTTTCAGCTGTTTCTTCTGCCGCGCCGATTCTAATTTGAGTTTTTCGTAGTTCAGCTTCGACTTCCCATTTCTTTTCGCTTAACTGGTTACTTTCATTCAGTAAAATCGTATATGCTTCTTCCCGTTCTTGTAACTGTTTCTTGATACGTTCGTATTCCGCTTCGATTCCTTTTCTCGCTTCTTGTTCTGTCTGTAGGGTTTGTAAGAGTTGTTCTTTTTCTTTCAAAAGTATAGGAGTAGTCATCACACTTTTTCCGTTTTCGTTGTTTGTTCCCTGAGCCTTTTCTTTTGTGGTGAATAGCTTAGATACGCCTATACGCTTCCTAGCATTCTCTTTTTTCTCTCGTCGTTTTGCAACGTTATAATACAGTGTGCTTTCACTCACGCCCAGACTGTCTGCAATTTTTGCCCATGATAGTTTTTCACCTCGTAATTTCTCCGCTCTCTCGCATAATGTATCCCAATTTCTTTCTTCAGCCATTTGCTCCGCCATCGTCTCATTTCTCCCTTCCAGTAAGGTGTCGCCTAATTGTTTGATTTGTTTTCCAATTTTACAGTTATCCGCACACCAGGAAGTCTTACGATTCCCTAACTTCCTGTATGCCGGCACTTTTTCACATCCCGCGCAATTCTCATCTTGTAGATTTAATATTTGAATCCGTATGGATTTATTCTTGCTCTTCTTCAAATGACTTGTCCTCATCTGTTATTTCAAATTCTTCCGATGGCTGCAATGGTTTCGAAATGGCTCCTTCTTCTGTCTCCGCCGTTTCCTCAGATTTCTCCCCACTCTTTGCCTCTTCTTTTGTTTCTGGCTGCTGTTCTTTCCACTCATACCACTTGATGGCCAATGGAGCTACACGCTTACGATATTCATCGATTACCTCGATAATTTGTCCTGAGGACATGTTCAGCTCATTTGCCAGTTTTAAGTAGGATTCTCCTTCCAGACGGCGTTTCACAATATCCGGAAGTTTATTCGGCATCCCCTCAAAATTCGGTGCTAAACCACTGATGATAAAAGCATCGATAATCTCACGGTCCGCTTGTTCTTTTTCTTCACGAATCTGAATCTTTTCTTCTGGCATATCTAGATCCGCTTCCATTTGCTCGAACGTTGATTTTACCTCTTGTACCATTCCTTTCTCATCCACTTCGTACTGCGTAACCGGCTCATTTGTTTTCGCATTAATCGTGACATTAAAGTTGACTTGCATAGACTCTAACGAAACAAATACTTTTGCATCAATCATTTCAGACAGAGAATCCAATTTCCCTTGCAATGAGGAATCTGTTACTTCTAACACAATCTCTTTCTTTCCATCAGGTTTTAAGTTCACTTTCTTCAACACCGGTTTAAATTCGATATATGCCATTATGATCCGCTCCCTTTAGTTTGCTTTTTTTCTACCTTTTATCAATTCATCATTTTTAAATCCTCGATTATGACGTGCTTTAACTAACAAGTAATCTATTTCATATTCTTAAGCCAGTTCAGCAATAGGGATTTCTTTGCTGTGAAATAAGACTTTTGCAGTTATGCTTCTATTTCTAATCTGCGTCTTTACATCTACCCATCGGCAATTATTAGGTTCGTAATTACCGTCATTATCAATCCGATCAAGAGTTAGATTATCTTCATAGCCATTCGTGATAGACCAATTATAAAAATTTTCATAACTTAACCAAGCTTCACAGATAACAATCCCATTCCCGCCATAATGACGATAAGACTTATTCTTTTCATTCAGGCATTGACTCTTCATATTTTTCCACGATATATACAGGCGTTTATTAATGTTTTTTAATCCATGTGTTGGATTACCTAATTTACGTTTTTTCTTTGCTAAACAGCCACAGCTCTTCTTTTTACCTGCACGAAGGTCCGTTACACTTGAGTAGGTTAAAACACCACATTCGCATCTACACTCCCAATAAGTTAATCTACCTTTTTTGACCTTTCCTAGAACCGTTAACATCCCAAAACATTCACCTGCTATATCCACCCATTTCGGCATTTACTTCCTCCTCTTAGCTGCTTTTCGTAACTTTTCTAATTCGGAAATTTCAATAAAACCACCGTACTTTTGAACATACGACAAAATTATGAGTCGCAAATGCGGATATTTGTACTCGAACATTTTTTTCTTTAACGCAAAAGTTTGGGTAATAAAACCTTTTATGTCTATGACCTCCACCTCACCATTTGGCAAGTACACCAAGAAGTCGGCTATGTATGTAATGGCTTGAAAGCTTTTATCCTGTTTCTTGAACGCGGGTTGTAACTTAAAGATAGGCTGTCGTTCAAACCCTTGTACTTCGCCTCTTGCATAACGGATTTTCAAGCCTTCGTAATAATTCGCTTCGGCTTTTGAATCGAAAACATGACCGTCCAAATTAACTTTTTTATTTTTGTATTTACTCAATTCCTCTCACTCCAAATACCTGTCATCCACTCGTTCCATCCAACTATCCCATTCCTCATCTGTCATCACATGCTTGTTCTTCTTGCTCATATAGGCTTCCACATGCTGATTCATGGCCATCCGAAATCGATTTTGAAAATAATAATCCAGTTTTGCAACATCGTCTGTAAACTTTACAACCTGTCTATCTAACACGAGCAATTCAATCAACGCCACGATTCCTACCAGTCCATGTGCTATTGCGTACTCTAATACTTCACTGACTCGCATGTCCTCACTCCACAAATTCATTCGTCCGCTTCACAAAGTTCAGCTTCAGCGTTCCTACCGCTCCATTCCGATTTTTGGCTATGATGAGTTCCGTCTCGTGTATTTCCTCTGTCTCTCGTTTTTCTTTGTCAAAATACGCTTCTCGATGGGGGAATATAATCACGTCCGCTACCTCTTCAATCGAACCCGACTCCCGTATATCAGCCATGCACGGACGCTTATCCATTTTCCCTTCCACCGCACGATTTAATTGCGCAATCAGGATAATGGGCTGTTTTACCGTCTTTTGGATGTCCTTCAATTCGTTGATGATGTGAGTGAATTTCAAGTGGTTATTCGCAAATGTCTCATCCGTTTTGATATGCCCCAAGTGATCAATGACAAACAAGTGTTTTTTCTCCGGATGTTCTTTGACTGTTTTCCAAATCACCGCCCGAATCTCATGAATGTGCTTTTCTTCCCGAATGTTGATGGGCAAATTCGCCAACTCTCCTGTCGCCTGTTGATACTTCATCCACTTCTTGTCATTGTTGCCAAAGAACTTATTTGGGTTACTGAGTTCATTTACGGGAAGTCTACCTTCGGCAGCAATCCAGCGGTCAATCACTTTCGATGTAATCATTTCACAGCTAAAGAATGTGCCCATGTACTGTTTCAGGTCTGCTTTTGCTCCTTTTCGCATCGAGTCTAACGTAAATGCTGTTTTCCCGACAGAAGGTCTTGCAGCCAC
>NZ_QJTG01000061.1:0-7305 GCF_003217275.1 Bacillus sp. 196mf | reverse complement strand
TGAAGTGTTTTCCCTTAAAGTATCTCATGCATCATGCTCCTCAAATCATTTTTCTTACATTTTAAATTCGCTTAGAAAACTTTGCAACAGAACCCTGTGCAGAATACGTTGTATAGCCTTTTTTAACGGGCCGGATTCCCCCATGATATTCAATCACATGCGAACCACTTGACTGGCTCTCAATGATTTCACAATATCTTTTATACTCTTACTTCCATCTTGATAATGTATTACTGCATTCATTTTGTCTTCTGAAGTAAATTTAGTCATAAAAAAACTGCACTTGGAGTGCAGTTCAGAATCATGGGTCTTTTTTTAGTGTCCATGATTCGGGAGACAGTTCATATTATGAAAATGAGGGCACTGTTTTTACACTCAATTTTACATCTGCATTAGTATTGGGATTTTTTATTAAACTTATTATTATTTTATAATTAATTTATCTTCTTTTTTATATAAATCCATATATATGTAAAATCATATAAAAAATTGAGATCTTTTAAGTTTCCTTTACTGACCTCTCTAAACTTAAGGTTTTTTATTAACGCTAGAATCTTCTCCCTCATAAACTGAATGTATAAGGATAATTTTAGCAATGACAATTCAAGCTTATACACCATTTTATCTTTTAATTAAAATATATAATCATCATAAATATTTATTTGTATTTATTTTATTTGTATTTATTTTATTTGTATATGTACCAACAGTACAGTACTGTTGGTGCTGTACTGTTGGTGCTGTACTGTTGGTGCAGTAGTAATTAAAAAATATAATATTTACTAATCAACGTGTATCACAATCGGTTCTGTTGTAAAGTTTTTAGAGCTGAGCTTGACTGTAGAAAAAATGAGATGGGGAGCATAACATATGGGATATTTTAAAGGAAAACAATTTGAGAAAGACATTATCTTGGTAGCCGTCGGTCGGCTATTATTGTCGTTTTTCTTTAAGCTATTGTGATGTTGCTGAAATCTTGAAAGAACGTGACATATTCGTTCATCCTATGACCATCATGCGTTAGGTTCATGAATATGGAAATTTGAGTTATCAAATCTGGAAAAAGAAAAACAAAACGATACACTCTGTTTGGCATTTAGATGAGACTTACATCAAAGTTAAAAGGGAGTGGTGCCATCTTTATCGTGCAATTGATGGAGGTGGATATACTTTGGATATTCAACTTCGTAGAACTCGTGATCATCAAGCGACTTATATGTTTATGAAGCGACTCGTCAAATCTTTTGGAGAACCATCGGTTCTTACGACAGACAAGGCCCCGGCTTTGCTTTGCGCATTCAAAAAATTGAAGAGAGACGATTATTATACACATACTAAACACTATACCATCAAATATCGTAATAATCTTATTGAACAAGATCATCGACATGTAAAACGACGCTTTGCCAAATCTTCTGGATTTCAAAATATCCGTCATGCTTCGCTTACTATAAAAGGGATTGAAACAATTTAGGCTATATAAACAGGGACGAAGTCTTGAATTAGACTCCGTCTTTTCGGCGTACAATGAACTACACAAATTAGTAGCGGCTGCTTAAATCAAAATGCCACTTTATAATCCGTTCTCTATTTTTTAAAAACTTTGCAACAGAACCCTATTTTGCAACATTATTAACCGGTTCCTTAACGTATAAGGTACCGGTTAATTTTTGTCTAAGGCGAAGGGGAAAATTGATTCCTATCCCCAACATCATTAAAACGTTATAGAAAATATATAAGATATAATATAAATGAGGGAACAACGATTTATAAAACCTTATAGTTAACCTTCATATTATTTATCTAATAAATATGAAATGTATTTCTAAGTATTTGATGATATTGTTTCTCTTTTATTTCTTTTTTAGATTTTTTTCCATACCGGGTTTCTGTAAAACTTTGCTTGGTAAGTGCAATATGCCCATTTTCAATTAATTCACAAATAATATTCCCTTTATTTACTGGCGATTCTGGATGCTCTATAACCATGTTTTGTATAGCATTCACTTTCTTTTCATTAATTTCATTTAAATAAAAAGCATAACCGATAGACCAGGTATCAGTAAGATCCGAATCAAGAAAATGCGAAGTTTCACCATTTTTTCCTTTTTTCATTTCGAATACATGGCTTCCTTTCTCAGTCTTTTGTTTACGAACACGATATTCTCCCATTACAGAAGTTACACTGCCATCATGAAAAAAAGCGGGTCGTAAAGGCAGATACGATGCAAAACCTGCATCTATTAAATAGTTCTCACGTTTATGCTGTAGAACGATGATGACATGGCCATCATCAAGCCTCCACTTTCTTGTTTTTGGATCATAAAGAGTTCCAGCTATTCGGTACACATAAAATCCAAAATCCCACAAAAAATAATATAATAAAGAGTTAATCTCATAGCATAACCCACCGCATTTTTTTAAAGTAGCTTTTCTTCAATATTTTCTTTGGAAAATTCTTGCATATCCCCTTCCATGATGTCTATTTTTTCATAAGGTAATACGTACCCCATCTATAAAAGAATTGTATGCAAATCTTCAAATTCCACATTTTCTTTTGGTGGGATTTTTAATTTTAAGAAAAACTTTTTTTGTAACTCAGTTAACATGATATATCCCCTTCCATTCATAGAAAGTGTATTCATTTCATAAATATTACGACCATTAAGTTTATACGACATACAGCTTGAATAACATATTTTAGTGCTATATATTAACAAATAATAAGGAGCAAATGCTAAAAAACTCTTAAGATTTTTCAAAAATGAATTTTTGTTTATTTCGGTACCCTTACTCATCCTCACCAAAAAGAGAACAAACTAATTTATAAAAAATGAAATATAATGTTTCAATATTCAATTGTATTTTTAAACAAACGCTGGTTTAAATCTCTATGATTATATGCAAAGTATGTATCTAGAACTAGTATTCCTAATTCAATTCACTGATCCTATAATCGATAATTCTTTTATTTACACATATAGTATTCTTTATATCGTTGGAACGCCGATTTTTTTGTTTGTGGTGATAAGGTAGATGATTTTACTACTTTAGGTGCTTCTTGCTTTGGCATTTGTAATACACCACGTTTCTCGAACTCTTTATACACACTACTTACTTTACACCACACTTTTTTTGCAATAGCTGGATATTCCATTCCCTAATTAAATAATTCTACTGCTTGTTTACATCTTGCATCCCATCTCTCTTCTGGCGTTTGTACCTTTTGGTTTCGTTTTTCAACTGTATTTTTTTCAAGTTTGATACACTCTTTTTCTATTTTACACTTCTGTGCACAATATTGTTTTGTGTCTTCTTGACGCTCATAATGCTCCTCCAGTAAGCGTAGCCTTTGTACTTTTTTTGCGAACGCTCTCATGCTATATTCACCTCATTTCGTTTAATACATTCTATAAGTACCCACATCCTACTGTATCAACTACATTCCCTGTTAGATCCTCAGTTTATTCTTATACGAAGGTCATTCATAATTCCATTCCTGATCATTACTTATATGACAAATTTTAACTCAATCGTTACAAATCCTGTTAATTTAGCTATTTATGTAAATCATTTACATAGCACCCTAATCGATACACATTTTTTTATTATGTATCCTTTACTTTTAACTCAAAGATTTGCTGGAAAATAGCAATATTGATTCATTTCATTTAAAGCAGTCTATCCATTTTTGAACCTACACCTAAACTGTACTAGAATTACTCGCATCCAACGAGATAACGATTCAAAATATTAGTTGTTATTAAGTATACAAATGTTGATGATGTAGTAAAATTATAAATAAAAAGAGAATAGATTTAAAACAAGCCAATTTGTGTAGAAACTGGCTTGCTTCCTAATGATGACCGCAACAAAAATCTCTTTGAATCTTTATGAAGTGAACCGAATAGTGGTACATGAAAAAAACACCTCCTGAATTCGCATACTAAGTATGCAAACTCAATGGAGGTGTTTTTGGTTTGAAGACAAGAGTTCATTATCCAGAAGAAATAAAGTGGAAAGTGATTGAAATGAAAAAGGATGGATATTCCAATCGGACCATTATGGAGAAGCTTGGAATTAAAAATGTTTCCTAAATTAACACGTGGATGAAGTGGTATCGTACCGGTCAAACGTACCGCTTTCAACAACCTGTAGGAAAACAATATTCTTATGGAAAAGGGCTAAAAGAGTTAAATGAATTGGAACAGCTACGGTTAGAAAATAAACAGTTAAAAACAAAATTACTGATATGGGGAAAGTATCTGGAAATCGAAAGCAGTTGAACCCGAAAGCTGTAGTTACTTTATGGACCGATTTCAAAACAAAACTAACGGTAAAAGAATTGTGTAATATATTACCCCGGTCTACATTTTATCGTTGGTTACAACGAACAGTGGACATAAGAGATGAGATAGAAGAGAAAATAAAGGATGTTTATCTTCGGCATAAATTACGATATGGATATCGAAGAGTGACCGCAACTCTTCGGCAAATGGGGCTGTGTGTGAATCATAAAAAAGTATTACGAATCATGAGACAAAATCAGATTCTCTCAAAAGTTCGTCGAAAGAAAAAGAAATATATCAGTGGTGCGGAGCCAGTAGTAGCCCCTCATCGATTGGAACACCAATTCGATGCATCCGCACCAAATCAAAAGTGGTTTTCGGATGTGACGTATCTATTATTTGGAGAGCGTACCTTGTATTTATCAACGATTATGGATGCCTTTAATCGTGAAATTATTAGTTATGTCATCAGCGAGTCCCAAGCACTGCCATTAGCGACGAAGACATTAAAACAAGCAATGAGAGGGCGAAAAGTAAAAGATGTCTTTCTTCACTCAGATCAAGGAAGTATTTATACAGCGAAGGAATTTCAAGCATATGCCAAAGAAAACGGCATTATCACCAGCAAATTGCCATGATAATGCCGTCATGGAAAGCTTCTTTGGTCATTTAAAAAGTGAAGCCTTCTATTCACAAGAGATAACAAAAGTATCCAACACAACTGTGCGAAAGATTGTGCTAGAATACATTCATTACTACAATTGTATGCGCATTCAAGAAAAATTAAACCACCTACCCCCTAAAGAATTTAGGGAACAAGTGGTTTAATTGTTTTGATAGGTGTCCCGTTTTCGGGGGCACTTCATTATTATGAGTAAGTTTTAAAGAAAAAACCATCTTGGTTATAGTTTTACATAATTATAAACTATAGTAAATTGATATTAGTAATGCTGAATATTTTTAACATTAACCCCTTATATGCATATCGAGAAACCAAATATTGATTTTATTTGCCAAATTAGACAAATATCGATCTCATCAAAATTTCCATATTATGTAAAAATAGCTACGGTGAAGTTTTCAATATCTGTTCTGTTCTATTCTAAAAATTATCTACTATCTAAATCTTTTTATTTCCAATGCTGAAAGAGGTATCCAAAGTCTGTAGTTTTCTCCCCCCCCCGAAAAGAAAGTTCACACCTATAAGGCCACAACAATTTTCACTCATTTTTTAAAGTAATACAAAGCTTGTATCCACATAAATACAATGCTGTTTCCCATAATTCCTTACTCAATTACTGTTTCAATAGTAGGTATTACAGCAATTGATGGCATAGAAAAAGTCCAGCCTACTGAAAATACATTTAGTTTTTTACCTAATAGATAATGATCCCCAACAGAAATAGGAACTCTTAAAATTTTATTTTGAGCAGCCAATTCCCACCAATCATTTTGATATGAGAGTGCTTCTTCTTTTGTAGTTATATTCGCAACCACTATATAATGATCATCCATCGAAATAAAATACCCATTAAAGGGTATTTGTTCTTGTTCTTGTTTCTGTAGAATAGAATGTGTTGTATGATTTACCTCAGTAGACTCTGCGAAAGCTGGTGTCATACCGAAAGTTAAGCCACGTCCCAATGCTACGGTTACTAGTTTTTTGTAAACATACAAAATCATCTTCTTTATAATGTATTTGTTTATTTGTACGTACATATATTTCTTTTTATAGCATATAAGCCTTTTTATATTCAAATATTTAACACTTTTTTCACATATCAAGACGATATACTACAGCTAGTAAAATTGTATCTCTATAAAAACTAAAAGGAGCCTGTGCAAGGTTCCTTTTTTGAGAGTTAAAAATATCAAAAATCCAGATATTATAAGAAAAAGACACCATTTAGGTGCCTTCAGCCGACTTGAACCACGCTCATTTCATATAATTTACCCGTATTATCCCCTTGCTATATGTGGAAACATATCCTATAAAACAGAATCATCTATATACAACAGATTGTTGGCACGTAAAATAGAAATCAATTTAGAGTGACGCCATATCCTTGAAAGTAATTGATATGTTACGCCGTTCCAAAGAATCTGCTTTATAAAATGTATCTACACTCATCATTTTACCACGTTTATTATTTACAAAATTTATACTTTTAAACATTATGCATAATTGCATGCATGAATTAAGTTTCCTTTATTTATAATATATCACTAACTCTCGTAAGTTTAACATTTTGTATCTTTTATAAAACTGATTCGATGGAATTATAAGTTGACAAACTATTATTTTTTTAAAAGTAGCCTTGAGGAATCCTTGTAAAAAAGCAAGGATCTTCCTATTAAAAATGGTATATAAAAGAAATAAGATAACTTGCGATCACTCTGTGGGGAGGATTTATCTATAAATAGAAGGACAATTAAAATGGAAGAATTCAAATAAATTAAACAAAATATTTTAAATTTTCATATTTTACAATTCCACCTGCTATATTATAAGTAAGATACCTTAGAAAGGAGCCAACAACCATGGGCTTAGCAAAAGGTTTATTTCCTTCAATGCATACAATGGAGAACGCAACACAACTCTTTAATTCATTTCAACAGTAAGAAAAAGAGAGGAAGAATAAAGGGAAAGATTTCATTAGTAAAACTCTTAATAATTGTCACTATATAAACTCCACCTTTACTTTAAAGTGAGTAACAAATATATAATTACTGTAGAAATAAACTTGTAATTCATAAGAAATAGACTAAAGAGAAACACCTTTTGTCATAGTAAGGTGTTTCCCTTATCTTTAATTTATTATTTAGCATAATAACAGGGTTTACACTGCTTTCTCCAACGATTTTCAGGATTTAACCATCTTTTTCTATGCCAAGAAGGGCATTCTATGCGTACTTTATCTGGTTCTGTTGCAAAGTTTAAAAAGCAGAAACGGGTCTGAATAAATTTGGGGAATCATTTAAGCTGTGACTAATAATTTATGCAATTCTTTGTACG
>NZ_QJTG01000060.1:0-7376 GCF_003217275.1 Bacillus sp. 196mf | reverse complement strand
GTACAAAGAATTGCATAAATTATTAGTCACAGCTTAAATGATTCCCCAAATTTATTCAGACCCGTTTCTGCTTTTTAAACTTTGCAACAGAACCGTTTAATTCCTATCAATAATCCATTGGTAACATCATAATAAAACTTTTACCATTATCAATAATCCATATACGGTGTGCTAATGGAAGTTTATCCACTTTTACATTCGTTTTGGAACGTATTTCAAAACCTGGACTTTCTGGTTGATAATTTAATACTAAATAATTATCCTCCAATTTTAAATCAAAGATGTGTTTATCGCTTAATAAAAAATTGTTTCTTGAAAGTATTTGTGTTTTAAAAAAATCCCAAATGCTTTTAGTTATTATTGAAGGAAGAATTTTATCTATACTTGCCGTTCCATAACTATGACGATAAATATTACGTATTTTCATATTGTATCCTCCTTTTCAAAACCAAAGGAGATTGAAATATTTAAGGATAAATCTAATGATGGTACACGTAAGTTACCCCACGTATCTAATGGATCATGCCCATCGATAACATATTTTTCCTCAATTCTCGCTAAATAATAGTTTTCACTTCCAATGCAATTTAGCCAATAAAATAAAAGTAAAATAGATTCGCTATTTTTAGTATCGTTTATGTTTTCTCCTAGTTCCTCTGGCATATCCCACTTAAAATCCGTCCAATGCCATAACAGACCGTGTGGTAGTGTATTTTTTGTTTTTGCCTTATTCAATAATTCGTGCACTTTTTCTACTGATTCAGAATTAGTTAATATTTTATTCATAGATCTTAATAAATCTGAATTCCTTATTATTAACACTACATTTGCCATGTGCTTAATACCTCCTAAAGTGTTCTTCATAAAATTTCACGTACCATATAGTTAATATATTTTAAACATATAGTAATCAAGGGAATGCTGTCCTTGAAAGGACGGAAATATCATTTAAAATTTCACACGTAATTACGTAAAACATAATCACAATCGCTACATATATCCTTATATGATTTACCATTTATGGTTTTCTTTTCGAATAGTTCAATTGTCTCCACATAATAAGAACAATTTGTACATTTTTTAAAGTATAAATCCAATTGATCGATAGGTAATTTATTTTTATATAGCCAAATTTCTACATCAAATTGTATTAGTTTTTTGATTCTTGGAAATTTCATAGTAGGAGTTTGGGATTTAAAATTAACTAAATTAAGCATGAAGGACCTCCTTAATATAATTCTGATTCACCCAAATAATCTGGGTGAATCAGAAGCTTTATCCAAGTATTTAATCTTAAAATTTCATCAAAGTTAAATTAAAAAACGATATTTTGACTATTAATAAGTGAAAGTGAATTTTTCTTAAATACGAATAAAGTCATGGGTGCTAATATGAAAATCTTCTTGTTTTTGAAACATAATCACTTCAGAACAACTTTCACTCTTTTTTATTTTCTTTATAAAATTATTTAAATCTTTTTGATCATAATTTTCTAATTTCCAATATACTAACTCACTGTTTATCGACCAGCCTTTTAAATAATTTTCGCGGAGACCAACTACTAATAAGATGAAATCCTTATTCTTTTTACTATTCTTTTTATATACCTTTTCCAAATTTACATATCCAAGTAGTAATGCAAATAGCATTTCTATATCACCAGACATACTGGAAATGAAATTTTCATGTTTGGCATATGCAAATAGTCTTTGCTTAATAACGGTTAAATCATAATTACTAAATGACAATACCATTGGGCCGCCCCAATCACCATCAGATATATAGCCAGCTTTTTTTCCATCTATATATACCACTGCCTGTTGAAGTGGTTCACCCTCATGTCCACGTTTAATTGTGTAAGTCTTGATTTCAATCCCATTAATACTTGCCATTTTTATTCCCCCTGGTCTACATGATTTAATTACTAAATATCCGTCATACAATCTGTGAATAAATAGATTCAAATTTCTTGCGATCATTTATCGTTCCAGATAACTCAAATTTCATTAATACGGGTACGTTGTATTTATCAGAGATAACATCTGCACTCTTTGCAAACATGTCTCCCCAATTGCGATTGCCACTTGCTGCAACGCCTCGTAAATGCTTAAAATTCTTAGTTAAGAAGTCTTCTACAAGTTGTGGCACTTGACCAAAACCTGTTGTGTAAGTAACGAGTATAAAATCCTCTTCAAGGAGTAAATTGTCAGTAATTTTTACTGACTTTATATTTGGTAATGATTTTATAAACCGTTCAACATTACTTGTCTTAGATGCAAATGCCACTAACATAAAAGTACCCCCTTGACTATTTTTAAAAGCAGAAAAGGGGCATATTCCAATTGAATATAACCCCATTTTGAAACTATAAAATTTGGTTTTTACCCAGGTCCTAATTACTGATAGTTAGTTGTTCATTTAAGTCTTCTATTATGGATTCTTTAGTTGATTCCATCCCGACAGGAATAACAACTCCATATATAACACCCTGAATTAACCCATCTGGATAATTCGGAGTATCTTTAACTCGTTCTAATAAAAATTCAGCAAACTCTTCAATTGTTTCATCATCTTGAGCGTAAAATTGAATATTTCCAAGAAGGACTAGTTCCGGAGTCTCTGGACTTTGTTGCATTGGCACTAGTTCCTGCATTAATGGTTGACGTATTTCGGGTAAGCAATAATCTAAAAATATGCCTATTGTCGAAATAACCATAGTATCCATGAAAGAAGTAATAATCAGATCTCCTTTCATTCCATAAACACGAATTGCTGCAGCTATTTGACGATAGTCTTCGCTATTCAAATACCCTTGAAACTCACCATTTAAATATAAACTAAATAACTCATTATTATTTTCAAACATATTATAATTCCTCCTTATTATCTTTAATAATATTTCTATCATCTTCATAATGACTTGCTGCTGCATCTGAAAATTGGTCCAACAGAAAGTGAATTTGTCTGTCTAGCAGCATAATATCGTCAAACACATGACTTCCAAAGTACATGCTAATCGATGTAATACTTTCAAAGTTAATACTCAATTCATATTGCCCTATCTTACTGTTGAAATAGAAAGTTGACTTTTGCTGCGTATTTTGGAATTTATGACGAACTTCTGTTTTTTCGAGAAGATTTCTTTCTTCAAGTTTCGGAGCGATAAAACGATATATTGCTTTAATAAGACTTGAAGAGAGTATTTCCATCATAAAAGTAAAAACTTCTGGATTCTTCTTGTAGATACGATTATAGGAATCTAAAAAAAGCATCGTTTTTGTAAATTCAATTTTGTTATTAGAGAACTTTTGAATTTCAGCATTTTCGTGAAGTGTACAGCTGTCCCAGTAAGTTTCATTTAGCAGCTCAATAAAATTATTCATCTTAACTCCCTCCATAATAAAAACTCCTCAAAATTGAGAAGTCTGTTCATTACGCATACATGCGTTTAATATTTTCTTACTGTGTTTCTAATCGGAATTCTTCGTAGTCATTTCTTAAAAGTAGGTATTGTTTTGAAATGATTTCTTGAATGTCTTCATGTGCTAGATCCTGATTCTCAGTAAGAGCATCATTTTTTAATTCTGGCCATGTTTTACCGCATTGATCTAATACGAATTCATTAAAACTCATTTATTCTCTCCTTTCTAGACAATACAAAAAGCCCTTCAAGGATACTGGATAGTAAGAACCAATGCATTTAGCATTACATTCTTCTTTCAAGTAACCCGAAGGGCTTGTGTGTATTGAAATTGATTTAAAAAATAAAAAAGGTGTATATAACAAATAATATCTCAAATTTCTGAAAATGTAAATTGATTATAAAGAATTCGTTTTAGAGTTTGATAAATATAATTTATAGGAAGTAAATATGAAAAAGTTAGAGAATTATCTTAGTTATCAAATAGATTCTGCCTATACTTTAAGTAGAGCCCAATTTATTAAATTTAAATAGTTTATATGTTCATATATAGAATTTTGAAGGGGGTATATTGTAAATGATTCCAACGTCAACATACGTGGCTAAATGGGTATTAGATGACTTAACACTTGCATCAAGACCAAATCAGGGGATCAAATTAAGTACATTTAAAAAATTAGAGAAACTTTATGTAGAATACAGAGAAATGATTGAGGGGGATACTAGCTTTGAAATTACGCATTATTTGCTAGAGTTTATCAATCCGCATAATCTCTTTGTAGTAAGAGAGGGTTACTATATATTTGATAATAAAACGATGAAATTTATTAAAGTATCGGATGACATCCATTTTTCAAATCAAAGCTTAGCGTACTGTAATAATGGAGTTGCAGTGGATTTGATAAACGGAAAAATGCATTTTTTAGAAGGTCATTATTATAAAGTTAAGACCTCATATGTTGATTTATTAAAAGGAGAAACTATACCTGTAATGGTATTAAGTCATTTAGATAATAATGTTGGAGTATCAGTTCCTTTGACAATGTTTAATGAGGAAAGAACTTTTAAAATTTCAGAGAGTTATATAGTGGATCTCTCCTCGAAAAATTGTAACAATGAGAGTGAATTTAGTGAAAAGGGAAACGTAGTGCGATTTCTAAAACCATCTATTGTGTAGTTAAGTATATATGTTAATTAAATTCATAGTGAATTTAAGAAGGTGATAAATTTGTCTTTTGAAATGTATACAGCCTTTCGAGGTAAAGTAATTATAAAGGATGAATATAAAGAATTGGTGGAATTAATAAATACAGGAAGCTGGGAAGAAGCAGCCTTAAAGTTTCCATTTGTTAAAGAATATATAAAAGTTAATCGTAGTAAAGACATTCCATTTACAAAGGAACAGATAAATGAAGCATTAGCAGAAGATGATTTTCTATATATGAGGTGGCACGTAGGAAACTGGGAAGAAGAGAATGACTATTATACAAATTTGAAAGGTAATAAATGGTCTTTTATAGCCAATTTAAAGAATTACAGAGATACAGAATTTAATGCGACACCTATTTCATTATTTATGAATTTGATATTAAAAGAAGTAGCAGAACATATTATAAAGCTGGAGGCTTGGTATGGTGAAGCTGATGAACCAGAAGAATATGTTTTTATTAATAACGAATTTATAAAGAAGTTGTAGCAGTAATGAATTATTGCTGCTTTTTTATTTCTAAATATACTAAAATTATTGTTGTTGGGTTTATGTATATTCATTTATAATAGAATATGGAAAATTTTACACTGCAATAATAAAGGTTTTAATATACAAGAGCTGGGAGCAGCTCTTTTTATTTTGCTCAGGGGGAGTGTGAAAGAAATAAGTTTATGTTAGTGGCGAAGTTAAATGATCTAATAGAAAATAAAAAGTTACAATTAGCAGAATTGGTAAATAAACATGGTTTTAGTCATACGAAAGTCCTCCATTTAAGTCAGGAAATTGATAAATTAATTAATAAATATATGATTATAAAAAAAGGAACCCTATAATAGTAGGGTTCAAAGGGAACAGATACATAAAATAAATAAAGAGAATAATTTAATTATATAAGAAAGTTGATACTGTAATATTGAGAAAGTGTAAAGACTGAATTAATTATTTTCGTTTGAAAAGTGATGTGATTACTATATTAAAACTAAGAACAGATTTAATAGAGAAAGCTTTTAAACTAACTCATATAAAAGAAGACAGCAACGCTAGTAAACAGGAAATTGATATTGCATTTAATTTATATGAAGAGTTACAAAAAATAGATGAACCTAAGAAATTTAAATTTTATCCTTATAATGAAAAGCAAGCCAGTGAATTCTCACTATCTAATTTCTCGAAAGATGCTAAAAAAATTACTCGTTTAAGAGACTGGGTTTTAGAAGTGCTGCCTATAATTGAATTATTCAAGAAAGTGGGAAAGTTACCCCTAACTAGGGAGAATGATGACTTTATAGAGTATCTTGAAAATTGTTTTAATACTTATAGATCAGGGTTAGAGAACATTTGTAGTGCAACATTAGAAACAGTGATTACCAAAAAGGATTTGGAGCTTGTAAAGGATTTGTGTAATGGGATTATCAATTCTTTAAAAGAATATTATAAAGGTTTTCCGTCAAAGGCTTTTAAAGAATTTCATAGAGTTTTAATAAATAACGTGTCAATACCAAATCATTTCAATGATATAAAAACACTTCAAAACTTTGACAATGAATTCCTCTATAGAATGCGAGTCGGTACCGATCATGTATTTACAAGTGAAGAAATGTTTCATATTCCATTAGAACTTCGGGGAATAGTCAGCACAAATAGATACAGTATTCCTGGGTTACCATGTATCTATTTAGGAAGCTCACTTTTAACCTGTTGGGAAGAACTTAATAAACCGGATTTAAATATGGTTCAGACTTCAGTATTTAAATCAGATGATATAAGTTATATAGATTTATCTACACCACCTGTTGTTTTTATAGAGAGATAATTAAGAAATTCTACGACTACGGTTCAATTATGAAAAAACGCTTATTTGCGGATAGGTTAAATGAACCAAATGAAGTAATTTCTTATCTAATTATTTGGCCTTTAATGGCAGCATGTTCTGTACGTGTAAAAAATACGACTGACACATTCAAACCAGAATATATTATCCCACAGCTATTATTGCAGTTTATAAGATATGATGGATTTTTTGATGGCGTAAGTTACTTCTCGACTAAAGTGGATAATTATTCTGCTAAAACAGCCGAACTTTATAAAAATTTTGCCTTTCCTGTTCAACATGGAGCAACTAAAGGTCTTTGTCCAAAATTACAAAGTAAATTTGATGTTTCCAATGCAGTACCGTGGAAGATGTATAAGGATTCGCATCATTCTTTCCCCCATGGAGGAGAGAAACGAGTTGAACATGAATTTATTGATGGAATGAGTTTATTATATTCTTCTACAGATTTTAGTAAGCTTGAAACTTTTTTACAGAACAAATTTTTATTAGATAGATCTAATTGACATTAGTCTAGAATGTGGGAAGGTATTCAATTTATAGATTCAAATGTTTAGGAGACAAAACAAATTTGTGATATATTTTTAAAGTAGTGCACAAGTGCAAAATCACAAAAAAGATCACCTACGAAATTTTGTAGGTGGTCTTTTCATATTCATTAAATAAACTTTGGATTCAATTAGTACATTTGATTTTTACGTATCTTTAATAGATAAAACTATATGGAAAAAATAAGTGAAAAGCAGAATTTTTTTATCTAAATATATAGAATTTTCAACAAAAATTCATAATTATGTTATATAATGATGTTAACAAACCATATTTTAGGCATTACCCCCGATTGTGTAGAATAAATAATTTTTCGATGAGCTAAAGTATTTGGCTAAAAGAACTTGTAGCGGGGCCTTGCTACA
>NZ_QJTG01000059.1:0-8108 GCF_003217275.1 Bacillus sp. 196mf | reverse complement strand
CCCCCCTGTTTGATATACTCAGTATTTACAAATGGGAGGCATATGAAACTAGTAAAATTAAAAAAAGACACCAAAAGGTGGCTGAGTAGTTACGTTTTTAATTGAACTTACAATTTTAAGCTTCTTTTCTTCAATTTTTACATTTACATCTAATAGACCATCCAAGCTCGTAGCGCCAGCAAAATGAGACCAAGAAACAGGATTATTTGCTGTTAGTTTTACTTCTTGAGGTTGAATCACATCATTCGTTGCAGCAAAAGATGATGATGGGGGCCCTAGACATGTTATACATCCAACTGTTAAGATAGCTGCCTTTAAAATTTTTGTTTTTCTTTTCATTGTGAAAATCCTTTCTTAAATTAATCGTAACGTATGTAAGAATACTCAATATCTGTCTTAGTTTCAATAGACTTTTCTGCAAAATAAATTAACAGAATACTCTCATAAATTTCAAAAGATAATTAAATTTCAGTAGATAAAGGGTTGTGGACCATAATGATTCCTGTGTCAGTGTTTAAAAAATTCTGTTCTAATGAACCAACGCCAGATGATTTAGGGTTCTGTTGCACAGTTTTTGTAACTGAGTTAGACTGTAGAAAAAATGAGATAAGGGGCATAACATAGGAGATATTTTAAAGGAAAACAAAATGGCACACCCTGTTTGGCATTCAGATGAAACTTATATCAAAGTCAAGGGGGAGTGGTGCTATCTGTATTGTGCGATTCATTAAGAAGGATATACATTGGATATCCTTCTTTGTAAAACAAGAGATCATCAAGTCGCCTATATTTTTATAAAAAGGTTAGTGGAGAATTTTGGAGAACCAACAGTTCTCACAACAGACAAGGCATCTGCCCTCCTTTGTGCGTTCAAAAAACTGAAACATAACAGTTTTTGCGCATACGAAACATTGCACCGTTAAGCATCTAAATAACCTCATTGAACAAGATCTTAGACGTATCAAGCGACGTTTTGTTAAATCCGGAGGATTTCAAAGCTTTCGTAAAGCTTCAAGTACCTTGAAAGGAATTGAAACGATTCATAATCTGTCCGTCGAAAAGTAATTACAGGAATTATTCAAAACGGCTTAAACTATAACTATATTTTGTAAACGAGTTCATTTTTTCAAACTTTGCAACAGAACCTAATAGTGTCTGTCGATGCGAGTTTCATCATCTTTTTCCACCATACCAATACTTTTTACATCTTTCTATTTTGCTTTTTCCTCTAACCAAAAAATATCATCTGTTTGATAATAATAACCTTTTTCAATTTGGCTGTGGCTTTTTTCAATCGTGCATATATAGCCATTTTTAACTTGTTTTATATCCTATTCTTTTCTCGTTGTCGAAATCAATACGTATTCATACCGTTCATTTAGAGGAGAATACATGTATACTTCTGACTTATCAGAGGTGGTATTTTAACACAAGAAATATTATTTATAGGTAGTGCAACTAATGAATCATAATAAAATATGGCCTTGTACTCATCTCATACATACGATTCACATCCCCGAGTAGAATGCGGAATTCTCAACTAAAAAAATCATTAAAGGGTTAGCAACAGCAACGATTTTAAGTTCTTTTGCCGTATCTACTGCATCGTTTGCAGCGGAACCCCCGCTTCTCCAATGGAAGTACAAAAACAAAACGAAATGAAACAAGCGGGTTGGAAAATAATCGATGGAAAAAGATATTATCTTCAAAAAGACGGTTCTATTGCGAAGCCAGACCAATCGGTTTTCTTCTGGCCTGACGAGGGTGCATGACCAAATTGAATGAAGATGGACCTTTAAATATTCTTGATAATCTGAGCAATCACTGGGCTCAGAGATGAGATGTAGATAAAAATAATGGATTGCAAGGACTTATGCAGGGCAAATGACACATCTATATGCATAGTTTAGGAAGTAATAATGAATTATATATATTTTTTAAAATGTAGGAGGACGTATTCATGAAAGAAGTAACTTTTTTAGGGAATCCCATGCAATTAAGTGGAAGTACATTAAAAGTAGGTGACCACGCACCTCACTTTGAAGCGCTAACAAATAATCTATCGCCAGTTCATTTAGAAACTTATAGCGGAAAAGTGAAATTAATTAGTGTTGTACCATCTCTTGATACGGAGGTGTGTGATGCACAAACTCGCCATTTTAATCAAGAAGTCTCCCATTTAGAAAATGTACAGTTTTTAACAATAAGTGCAGACTTACCATTTGCTCAAAATCGTTGGTGCGGAACACAAGGGATGGAGCATGTAGTAACCCTTTCTGATCACCGTGATCTCTCGTTCGGAAAAGCTTATGGTGTAATTTTGAAAAATCTTCGCTTACTTACTCGTGCAGTATTTGTGATAGATTCTACCGATACTATTGTTTACGCCGAATATGTGAATGAGGTCACTCACCATCCGAATTATGCCGCTGCTTTAGAGGCTGTCAAGTTCGCTAAATAATAAAATGAATCCCCATTATCCTCTGGATAATGAGGATTTTAAGTTCGCATCAATATATGACAAGGTTAATGAGACTTGAATTTCTCTATTTTTGTAGATAAACGTAATGTTTAACTTATAGATGCGCGGAATGAATCAGGAAATTCATTTTTTAAATTTTACTATAATTTTTAATTATGCTAAACTATAATTAAGATTCATTTTTCTTTAAAACTTATTACCCCCTAATACAGGTTTAAAGGGATTTTGATCTCGATTGTCATAGAAAAAATAAGGAATGAAGACGGTAACAGTTTACTTAGAACAAACATCTGAGAGACTTGAAAGTAATAAAATTAGGATACGAGCACTTGTAAAATGAATGAAATGAGGTGAATGTAACATGAGAACAGTTGCAAGACTAGTACAAATGGTACGACAGGAAGAACATCATAAACGTCAAGAAAACGCAGAACGGCACTGTATCCAGCAGTTAAAAAGAGAAAAGGAATGTATCAAGCTAAACAGAAAAAAGTTAGAAATCAAATAAAAGAAGAAAGATGGGATGAAATATGTAAACAAGCCGTACAATTATTTAATCAAGGGATGGAATATCCAGATATCTCAAAAAAAACCGGGTGTAATGTGAGTAATTTGTATAGAGAACTCGAAAAGCGTGGTGTATTACAAATGCCAAGACAAGCATTATTATCTAAAACAGTAAAGCGCCCCATAATGCCACCACGAACAAAAAAATCAAGGTTTGAATAATAACGTTTCCTGATATTGCATAATGTGAGTCGAAAATATCTGAAGGAATAAACGTTTGCCCTAACACTTAAAATGTATATCATTTTACAATACAAGATTTAAAAAATTAGAGAAAAGCAGAAAAGATAAAAAAATTTACAGGGGTCATTTATTACGTTATAATAAAATCATTCTTTCGCCCGACGGAACCAAAAAAACATTTATAGTTTTATCAGTTTAAAAAGTTATTGCATTAACGATGTATAAGTTATGTTACCCCGTATTTAACCCCGCCATGGCATATCATGACGGGGTGTTTATTTGAATACCCCGCAATTCGTTTTTTGCAAAGGTAGATATTCGTCCGAAATATTCCGGTTTTGGTGCAAAAAAAAGAAACGATTTGAAAAGGTTCTTTCAAACTTGATCATACTAGTACTACTACTGAAAAGAAGTGTGTGATCAGTATGGAAAAAGAAAATATATTCAAACGGTAACATTATCAGCTCGATATCATTGTATTAACAGTACGTTGATATATGCGGTATAGCCTAAGCCTTCGTAATTTGATAGAAATTCTGTAAGAAAGAGGATTATCCTTAGCCTATACAACGATTATGCGATGGGTTCATCGATATGAACTAGCATTAAATGAGCAAATTCACAAACATTTGAAAACAACTAATAATTCTTGGAGGGTGATAAGACATACATCAAAACCAAAAGAGAAAAATGTACTTATATTGTTCGAATGATTCTAAAGGAAACACGATTGATTTTTATTTAAGTTATAAACGAAATGCGAAGGTTGCCAAGTATTTTTTTTAAAATCCTGTGCTTCCTGTCATACCACATGGTACGCCATCTCGTTTTAAAAATATATAAATGATATCATTGAACAAAATTATCGTTTTATCAAAAAATGAATTCGGAATATGTTTGAATTGACATCCGTGCTGACAGTTACAAAAATGATTGCTGGAATAGAGACTATGCACATGATGAAAAAACATATAAATAGATTTTTTATATTCTTAAGAACACTAGACATGAAATTAAGATTTTACTACAAGTATAGATATTTGATATGAGGTGTTTATTTGAAAACAAATTATTCGGTTTCTTTCCTGTATGTTTATGTATTTCTAACGGGTGCAGCGGTTATGTCACTTGAAATTGCAGCTTCACGCTTCCTTGCTCCTTATTATGGGACTTCCATGATCGTTTGGGCGAATATCATTGGTCTCATTTTGCTTTCCCTATCTGTTGGTTATTGGATAGGTGGGAAATGGGCAGATAAGCGTCCTGATGGCTACCTATTAATGAAAATTTCGCTATTTTCAGGGGTTTTTGTGTCGATACTTCCTTTATGGAGTAAATTTTTGTTTCCTATGCTTTCAGCTGGGATAATGAATACATCAATTTGGATTATTATTGGTTCCTTCTTTGCTATTTTATTGGTTTTTGCTCCTCCAGTGTTTTTATTAGCGATGGTAAGCCCTTTTGCAATTCGATTGATTGCAAAGGAAACGGAGAACCTTGGGAAAGTAGCTGGGAATTTAACAGCTTTTTCTACACTGGGTAGTTTATTTGGGACATTTGGAACTGCATTTGGAACTATTCCGTTTCTTGGTGCACGAGAAACAATCTTTGTATGTTCAAGTTTTCTTATTATTATTAGTACGGCCGGTCTCTGGAAATCTCCGGCGAAGAAGTTGGGCATTTTTATCATCGTACCTGTTTTGTTGTACTTTATGACCAATACAAAGGAAACAACAATGGCAGGAGAAAAGATTTTATGGGAACAAGATTCATTGTACCAACATATCCGTGTAACACAAGATGATTCTAAAGACATTAGTCTTGTTTATAATGAGGGTGGAGGCGTACAATCTCTACGTCGAGCTGATGATTCTTTGTATCATGATGATTATTATAATAACTATCTTTTGGTTCCATTTCTCGTGGATTCACCAAAGGAAGTTCTGATACTCGGTTCAGCTGGAGGAACAATACCGCGTTCAATGGCTACATATGTAAAGCCACTCTTTCCTAATTTAAATATCTCTGGTGTCGAAATAGATTCAGATGTTATCGAATTAAGCTCACGTTTCTTTGATTTACAACCCAAAGATGCAAAAATTATTAATCAAGATGCACGTGTTTTTATAAATAGTACAAATCAGCTCTATGATGCAGTTATGGTTGATTGTTATTCCCAACAAATATATATTCCATTTCATTTATCAACAGTAGAGTTTTTTAACACCCTTCGGGAAAAGTTAACAAAAAATGGAGTAATTGCGATGAATGTGAATGCTACTACTCCTGACTCTCGTTTACTTACTTCGCTTACAAAAACTCTACAACAAGTGTTTCCATATACCTATTCAGTTAAAGTACGTGGACAATACAATTACATGTTACTTGGTGCCATACACCCTTTAGACACAGAACAAATCAAAGAAATTGATGTAACAAACCCATTAGCAGAAATAAAAAAAGAATGTCCTGAAAATTTAGAAGCCCTCTTACCTCATCAAATACAAAAAGGAGATATATTAACAGATAATCATGCACCTACGGAATGGCTGACAGACTCTATGATTTATCGTGAGGCTAACACCCGTGATTAGTATTAGCAACATGTAATTGGTCTATATGGCCTCACGACAGATGCCATCAACTTAAGAATTTTCACTACCCCGAAGTACATAAAAAACGTCATCCTTTCTTAACAAGCTAGATAAGAAAGGATGACGTTTTTTATGAAACTCTCGATTCAAGAGGAATTTCAACCATTTGCGGAAAAATTAAAGCGATACATCACACTTGTATTTTTAGAAGGACTAGCAAGAGAAATGGGATTTAGAAAACGAAAACGTAAGTTTTCTGGCACAGACTTAGCTACGATTTATATTTGGATTAGTCAAAGAGTAGCTAGTGGTTCCTTAGTACGATGATGTAGTAGGCTTCATGCAGCCACGGGTACTTTACTCAGCCCTGAGGGCTTAAATGGTTCTGTTGCAAAGTTTTTAAAGCTAAGCTAGACTGTAGAAAAAATGAGATGAGGAGCATAACATTTGGGATATTTTAAAGGAAAACAATTCGAAAGAGACATTATCTTGGTAGCCGTCAGCTATTATTGTCGTTTTTCTTTAAGCTATCGTGAGGTTGCTGGAATCTTGAAAGAACGTGGCATATTCATTCATCCTAGGACCGTCATGCGTTGGATTCATGAATATGGAAATTTGAGTTATCAAATCTGGAAAAAGAAAAACAAAACGACACACTCTGTTTGGCATTTAGATGAGACTTACATCAAAGTTAAAGGGGAGTGGTGCTATCTTTATCGTGCAATTGATGGAGATGGGCATGTACACAACCCCCTAAAACCCATAGTTATTTCTCAAATAAATTGCTCTATCGTCCAAAATACAAATTGATGCTATTTTTATACACTTGAATACAGCCTCTGGTTAAACAATAAAAACGTTTTTATACTTGAAGTAATAATATACTAGAACCCTTATTTCAATAACTTTACCTTGATCCTTATACATTTGTGCTTGCCCTGTGGCTCAATAGATACATCTACTATCTTAAATTGACTATTACGCCCTATTAATACTTCTTGCTCCGTTTCAATTTTCGAAATCGGAGCAATATATGCAGCTCTCGCTCCAGGTGGGATTTCAATTTCTAATAAAAAAAACACCTGGGAGCGGATGCCGAGCATTCCTAATAGCGACTTCCCTGCAAAAGACATAGCTTTATCCTGTAAAAGAGACGTACTTAAATACGCTGATTCAGTTACTACCGAGTCCTTCAGTTTGAGAATTTCCTTTTTTATCTCCTCGGGGGTTTTATCTTGTGTCTGTATACTATTATTCCCCAAATACAAATTAGTGGGTGCCGGAAAGCTCCTATATGTCGTTACAGGAAAAGGATATTCTGCAGCCTTATCTAAAAAGCTGTCAATGTGTTTCATTTGATCTGCAACAAATTCCTTTTCGCTAAGTATATTGACAGCTTTCTTAAAGTTTTTCTTTATCTCATCTGGAATCCTAAACTTCTCTATAATATCTATTTGAAATTTCTCTTTTATACTAAGATGATCCATTGAATTTATAAAGTTCTGGATCTTATTTTCATCCATTTTATACTTTCGAAGTTGTGATGACATATAGTCTTTGACTTTTTTTAAGTTATCTGCATACTCATTCGCAAAAGGATAAAGCTTCATTCTTTCATCCGTATAAAGGCTAATTGCAAGCCTTTCATCAGCAGTCAGTTTTTTATAGAGGGGTATGTTCTTCAGTAAATCACTCTTAATTTTTGCTGACTGATCTGATGTATACTCCTTAGATTTCTCGATTGGCTTGAAACTCTTTGCTAGCTTTTCGATTATTGGTTTCTCTTCTCTTTTTCTTTTTCTGCTTTTTTTTCTCTTTCTTTGTTCTCTTCTTTTATATTCTTAAATCTCTTCTCTGCTCCCTCCAAAGATATCTTTTTCTCCTTCATATCAGCTTCAATTCGAATTAGCTCCTCCCCAATCTTAACCGCTTCCTCAGCAGTCACTAATTTTGAATCTATCAATTCTTTATGGTAAGCGTCTAATTCTTTAATAACTTTCTCTCTCTTTTCTTTTTCCTTCTTTTCATCTTTAGTCTTTTCTTTTCCCTCGATTGCCCCCGCATGAGCCGTTAACGGACTCCCCACGATCGGTGATCCACTCAAACCAATCAACGCCGCCGTCGTCAGTACTTTTGGTATAAATTTTTTCATGTATTTTCATCATATTGCTAAATAAACTTATTTGGTTTATTTAGTTTCAATAAATGATATTGAAATTTTAACAAGTACACACCATCAAGACTACTTGTATTTATTCCTAATTACTATGTAAACACATATG
>NZ_QJTG01000058.1:0-9083 GCF_003217275.1 Bacillus sp. 196mf | reverse complement strand
TCATTCTCTGATTGGAGTCTTTTCTTTATCATGTTTTCAAATCGGAAACATGTATTTGGCATGCCTTGTTTCCTAACTAAGCTGAGTAGTTACTTAAAAACATAAGTAATGCTGTACACATTGTAAGGACTAGGTGGAAACCTTCAAAACATCCAAGTGGTGCTTTTGAATGGACACTTAATAATACTATTAACAGCACCTATCCGGGGGATCCTACAAAAGCAGACAGATTTCGTAAAATTGATAAATTTAAGAAAGAATCAATTCATACAGGTTCAGATGGAATAACGGTGGCAAATGCTTATACTTTATCTATTACTGATCCAGTTACATTAAATACAGACGGTGTTAATGATGATTATCAATCTTACTATTTCCAAATAGAAAATACATATAGTGATGGCAGCGTAAAGTATTATTCATTTTATATGCCATTTATAATCCCTAAGGATGAAAACGGCAATCCTATCAAAACAGGATCTAGGTATGGAAATCAGGGAACAATTCCAGGATACGCAGACTTACCTATGGGAAACCATGGTTTTAAAAATGAACAATTTAAAGTAATAAAGTAAAAAGAGTTATACACAGTTCGTTCCAATAATTATGTTGCTTTGTCGTATCGTTTCTGGTATCACACAAAACGTAGCAAAGTAGCTAGCCTATGTTAACTGCTCAGTAGAGGAAGAGAAACAACAAGAAATTGTTGCATCACTTTGTATGAAGTTGTAGATGATTCAAAGCTTATGAATAGCATGAATTAACCTTAGCATTCTATACGAAGGAAAAAATGCACACCAGTCATACTTTTTGAGATGTCATATGATATGATAACCAAAGTATTATGGTGTCAAGAAAAGAAACACGTTAAAACACTGGCCAAAGTAACAGGGGCCATATCTTAGAAACAGCTTGTTTAATTAAAAATATATGGTGAGTACCCTGCAATCTAACATGCAACATATACGGTATTTACCTATATTTAAGAAAAAACTACTCTAAGGCAACTTGTTACAACTTTTTGAATCATTACAGAACATCAATACGTTTATCCTGGAGAGATAGGATGAAAATCTTTACAGAGATATGTTTACCATGTTATAGTTTAATTCTTATTTTTTAATAATACCAAAGAAACCATTATGGTTTCTTTGGTATAATAAAGCTATTGAAATAACGATGTATACGTTTTGTTCCTTCATCAGGATAAATCATGATGAGGGATTTCTTCAAACTTTGCCACAGAATCTATGTAGTTTTTATTTCTAAGTTATTTTTACATATTAAAAAGCTAAATCATTGTATACAATAAAACCAAGTCAATACTTTGTATGGAGTGATAAAGATGTGTTTCGTGCAGAATGAAAGCGCTGAGTTGAGCAAGGATTTTTTCTAAAAAAAAAGAAAATATTAAAAAACGATACGGAAACTCATCTTTCAACTCTCAGAGCTCTGATGCGAAATTATTAGCCAAATATCATTGTATGAACTGTACTTTGGTGCAGCAATACCTCGTATAACGAGAGATTTATTAGGCTTCGAACTAGTTAGCTGGATTTATACCATTTATATGCTTACAACAGCTATTTCGATCCCAATATACGGGGAATTAGCTGATTTATTCGGTCGTAAAAAAGTTTTACTCATCTGAGCGACAAGCTTTTTGGTCGGCTCCGCACTTTATGGTGTTGTTACATCAATGGAACAGTTAATCTTTTTCCGTGCTCTTCAAGGTATAGATGCTATTGCTGTTATGCCGGTTACAATGACGATTATTGGCGAATTATATAGCGAAACAAAAAGTCACTGTGTGCATGACATTTTGGGGATAGCTGTTGTTCTCAGACCATTAGTAGGAGGCGTTTTAGTCGATTCTCTATCTTGGCGCTACATCATATTCTTTAACGTTCCATTTGGAATTATCGTTTGCTTAATGATTTCCATTTATTATGAAGAATCTATTAAACCTGCTAAGCACCATATCGATTATCTTGGTACAACAGTCTTTTCATTAAGTACTATCGCCTTACTATACGCAGAATTGGGGAAGCGTCACAATTCTCGGGCAATGAATCTCCGCGGTTGTTTCATTGATTATTTTCTTATTCATTGAGAAAAAATCTCTGGAACCATTAATTCCGCTAGTACTTTTCTCTAATCGGACATTATCTACGATAAATATATTAACACTGATTGCTGGTGCAATGATTATTAGTATTACAATGTACCTTCCAATTTGGAGACAAGACGTATTAGGGGGCCCATACATGTCCATCAACTTAAGAATTTTCACTACCCCGAAGTACATAAAAAACGTTATCCTTTCTTAACAAGCTAGATAAGAAAGGATGACGTTTTTTATGTATCTCTCGATTCAAGAGGAATTACAACCATTTGTGGAAGAATTAAAGCGATACATCACACCTGTATTTTTAGAAAAACTGGCAAGAGAAATGGAATTCAGAAAACGAAAACGTAAGTTTTCTGTCTCAGACTTAGCTACGATTTGTATCTGGATTAGTCAAAGAGTAGCTAATGATTCCTTAGTACGATGATGTAGTAGGCTTCATGCAGCCACTGATACTTTACTCAGCCTTGAGGGCTTAAATAAACGTTTAAACTCTAAAGCAGTTTTGTTTTTAAAACATATTTTTTCGTTACTGTTACAACAAAAAGTATGTGAACAAACGCAAATCTCTAACCATCTCTTTTCTTATTTTGGGCGAATCCTAGATGCTACCGTATTTCAGGTGCCAAATGCTTTAGAGGATTTATATCCAGGATCTGGGGGATGTGCTCAAACAGCTGGAATCAAAATTCAATTAGAATATGATCTGCACAGTGGAGAATTTTTTAACTTTCAAGTTGGCCCAGGAAAGAATAACGACAAAACATTTGGCACGGAGTGCTTAAATACTTTACGACCAGGAGATTTATGTATTCGTGAGTTGGGTTATTTTTCATCGATTAACAGAAAAACAACTTCAAAAACGACGAGCGAAGATCGCGGAAAAAGAAAAATCTAAAAATAGAACGTACTCAGAGAAAAGTAAAGTTGTAGCGGGATTAAACGCGTACGTGACGAATACACCTTTGGAATGGGTTCCAATGGAACAGGTACATGAGTTATATACCTTGCGTTGGCAAATAGAGATTGTCTTTAAAACGTGGAAATTACTCTTCAAAATAGATCATTATCGTAATGTAAATTAAGAACGATTAGAGTGCCAACTATATGGAAAGCTAATCGCTATTCTCCTGTGTTCCTCTACTATGTTTAAAATGCGTCAACTTCTTTTACAAAAGAAGAAAAGAGAATTAAGCGTATATAAGGCAATAAGGATGATTCAAGATTATTTATATCTTCTGTATCAAACTATACAGAAAAACACCCAGGAAGTAACAAAGATTCTAATCCGCCTATTCCACCTACTACAGAAAAATAGTCGGGAATCTCATCGATATGAGAAGAAAGCAGTCTTTGATATTATGGGTGTTATCTATGAATATAGTGGATTTAGAAAACAAAAGAAAGCTGCATAATCTTTAAAAATAATACCTATCTAGGTTTATTTGGCATGCTCATTTTTAAGGAGAAAAAGAGCTTTTTAGTTTATTTGAACGAAAGTTCATTTTGTTTCCGTTCTTAAGTTGATGGGCATGTATGGCGCCCCCCTTTTATGTGAAAAGATTCCTTAATGTGCAGTTTTCTTTTTTCGGTCGTGTGACTAAATACATTTACTTTTATACAAAGGGAGGACTGTTATGAACGCAGTTTTTAAAGGGTTTAAACAGACCTTAAACTCTTTAAGTGCTGCTAACACATGATTAGATTGTTTATTGCAAAATAAAACGAATCTGCAGCTTCTAATGTAAATCTTTTTTGTATCGCTACAGTATACTTACCTTTCCCTTGGTTCACATTCAGTTTTTTTATAATATAGATACCCTGTTACAAAATGCGTTTAAATCATTATGTTTTTCGCTTCCTATCTCATTGGTATTTTAATGTGGGATCAAAGATTTTTACTTTCTACAAATCACTTTTCAGCAACTAAAAATTTCTTTTTTCTGTGCTTTTATTATTTATGCTATTATGTTAGGATTTTTATCCATACTAATATATTCCTTAAAACGCTTAGTATAGGAATTTAATTAATTGGTGAGAACATCATGTTTGTATCCATATTATTCTTTTGGCACAAAATCATATGTTCCTTTATAAGAAGTTCCCTTACTTCAGTTATAATTTCTTTAATTTTGTCTGGTAGCTCATTTGGATTACTCCAACTTTCTACATATAATTATAATTTCAGCATTATGGTTATTAACCATATCATTTCTAAATAGTTACTTTTCAACGTCTTCATGTGCAACTAAAGTAATTCTATGACCAATTTGTCCAACATATTTAATCTGTCTCTAAGATTATCCTCTTCTTCATGCTGTAACAAATGTATTTCATCTACCATGTGTGTTGGGATTTTTCCTTTTAAGATAGGCTGTATATATTATGGAATATTATACCTATCAATATCTAATGTTTTAATTTCCTTTAACAATTCAAAATTGACATTTGACCAAGATATTTCTATCATCTGAATTTATTAAGTACAGTAATAGTTCTTTAAATTCATTAGTATCATTTTTGAGAATATTAAGTAGACAATTTTTTTCATGTGGATTAAGAAAAACTTAAATGCTTTAGAATTACTTTTTAATTTATAAGTGTAGATGTTTCTTTCGCTGCAGCCAACACTAATATTATTTTTTGCAATCGTTCAATGCCTACTGAAATGTTGTAGAAAAATGAGAAAACTTCTCCTTCATCTTCAATGTCTTCCATCAAATAAAGATATTGGATCCCATCATATATAAAATTACCTGGTATATTTAATTGTGTACTCATTTTTAAATTTTTATAGTAAAAATAATTTTCCACACAACGAACCTCTTTAAATAAGTTTAATTCATACTACAAATAAAAGAAAAGGTACCTCTGCTGCAAGGTACCTTTTCCAAGGGGTATAACTCATTACCTAAGTGGCCGTTGGTTAAATATACCGCATAGACTATTACATGAGTTATACTTTTATTATACATTAATCATATCAAAAATATATCATTAGTGACATTGACATTCATTATTTTTAATGCTAAAACTGCCACCATAATAGTAATGTTCAGCAAGTTTAATAACAGCTACAAATGGTTTTGGTTTATAAACTGATGTAATAGGTCTTACAAATCTATCATCAATATGCTCGGTACCAGAATCATAATTTGTTTTTTATCTTTGCATATTTACTACTTCATTTTCATTTAATTTTTATATCTTTACCACCTGTATAAATTGTGATGTCAAAAGTATCTCCATTCTTCAAATCACCAACGACTAATTCTTGTAAGAAATCTGCATTATGATGGAGGGAAAAATATTTTGGGCATTGCCAGTCTTCAAAAACCTATGATGCCTTCTGTACAAATTGAGATTTAGCAGAAACTGTTTCAGGTCCTACGTATTGGCTAGCGTATTTTATGCTAGAAAAAACTATACAGAATGACTATATATTCGCATTATCTTAAGAAGAGACGTGTAAGAAGGAAGCATCCAGATGGGGAAAAACTATATATCTGAGTTTGATCACGCTCAAGAGATAGTGAAAGAGCATCGAAAAGAAATTGATGCAGTGAATAAGGAGATTATAGAGCTTACTCTGTACATTCAAAAGAAAGTCGATAAAATTAATACCAAATGCAAAGGTGTAACAGCAAGCAAGTGGGAAGAATGTTAGTAAACAAATAGATGCGATGGATACTATAAAGAAATATGACGATACGATAATGGGAATACTTGAAAGTAAGAGCAATACTGCCTTGGCTTTATAAAATCGTTCTTTTCAAATGGTAATTCATAGAATAAATTATTAAGTATAACCACTTACTAGCTAACTGCCTTCTTCTATATAAAGAATTATTCGCATCTAAACTACTTATTAAGAAAAACTCATTTCCTAAAAATTATTTGTTTTAGAGACTGTCAATAAAATTTATCAAAAGTATATACAAAAGAGGTATAAAAATATTCTATTGATACGCTCGTGTAAGTAAACAAAATAAAATTCTAGATACACAGTTCCAACATCTCGTAAAATTTTGAATTTTATAATTTAAGTTCAATTGCTTACGAAATTGAGGGTGTATTCCTCAAGGGATTTTAGTAGGAGATTTTAACTTAACAAAATAGTCTTGAAATATAGCTGATTTATTACTTTTAAAGTGTATATAATTCATTTCAAATTTATTTTAGATATATTTACCTATTTAAAGCCTAATAAAGGTATGTTATCTTTATATTTAACGAAACCAAATAAACTAATTGTTTATTTATAGTTTAATAATACGAATAGAAGAAGGTATATAAATTGAAGAATTAGAAGAATATCAAAAAGAAGTAGTTCAATTCTTTGAATTTAGTATAAAGTGCGTTTTGTCCTATGAGTATTTGCTACTTGGTATTAAAAAACAGGTCGAAAATAGCAATATAACTTTAGGTGTGGCAAAAAAAGAATTTGCAAACTTTAAAGATAATGTAGAACAAGAGATTTAAAAGGGGAGAGAGAGAAAGAAAGTAGCATCTTGAAAAGAAAAGGATATAAAAATAGGGGCCTGTTTTATGTATAATTTACAAAAAAGATATGTATAAAAAATTTAAAGTGATAATAGGGACAGCACTAAATTTTTAAAAAAAGGGGGCATACGTGGGGAGCAGCCTATATTGCATAAGTAATCACAGAGTTTATTCTCAATTGTGTTGTATTAGGTTCTATAAGGAAATCAAAAATATATTTGATGAGGTAATCTTTTTACCAGATGGCGGTATTGCATTGCATAAAATGTAGAAGAAATTTTTTTCATCATGGAAAAGCAGTACATGAGTTATTAAGAAAGTTTTTGAGAAATGAACACAATTTCTCGCTATTTATTTAATTGTAATACAAAAAGAGGGCTGTATTTTACTTTGAATTTAATTACTATTTCGTTACTTCTTTTATTTAAGATGGTGGGATTATCAAAGGTAACTTATAAACGATATAACATTAGGTATATTTATATTCCTCATAGGTAGTGCTACTTTTTTCCTACTTTCAATAAAATGCTAAAAAACACAATGATTCATTATACAGCCATCTCAGTTAAAAAATATATATGCGAATTTATTTTTTCATATTAATGTTTATTCTTTTATTAGTAATTTATAGGTAGAAATGGTATTATTCACACTCCACTATTTTAAGATGTATGTTTCACTTACTTATTTATTATTGTCCTAACAGCTATGACAGATCGTATCATAGATAAAAAAATTAAAAATATAAAGCTTTACTTTTAAGGTAGAATATATTTAGGAGAAAAATTTCATAAGCAAAAGACAAATACTTCTACGAAAACTATTAGCGGAACGATAAGCAAAACATTCATTTTGCTTATTTTACTTCTTATAGCGTCTTTCTATTCATACGTACAGATGACACAAGGGACAATAAAGATACCTGTGTTAATTAGAATTATAATTTTAGTATTTGTTTAATAAAAATATCCCACAATGTAATTTTAAAATAAAGGAGTTACCTTTCATGCAATTATACGTTGTACATATTGTAGGGTTAATAGGTAATATAATTGGATTTATATATACATCATCAAGGTATTTAGGGACAGGATATGGATCCATACCTCAAACATGGGGAATTTCAAATGAAATTTGTGGATTAATACCCATGCTAGTATTTGCAATTGGCATACTTATAAATGGACTATTTTTATCATTAAAAAATCATTTTAAATTTCTGGTATCGTTTACAACTGTTTCAATAATTAATACTATTTTTTTACTACTCGAATCTATTAATGATATCACTAACATAGGATGGATAAGTTTGGTATACGAACAAAATTTATTGATAAAAACCCTTCAAATATCTCTTGCTTTTCTTAGCAGTTCAATAATTTTATTGTTTTTATATAAAAACAGTAAGGTATGAAATTATAATAACCTTCTTGCTTTTCAATAAAATCTTTCCTTTTGTTAGAGTATTCATTTTGAATGCTTTATATCAGAATGATAGGTTGCTTATTCTACAGGTAAAGGAGAGTAATTTGTAGATGTAATTGAAGGATATTAATAGCTTTATTATAAAAGAGGGATATTTATATGGTATAAGTCATGCCAATAAAAATTATGCTTGGGTGGGATACGATCCGACAGGTCTATGGCTCTATAATGATATGCCCGGTCCGAACGTACTTTTTAAGGAGTAAAAGTCCCCTTAAGGGAGGTCCAGAAAATGAATTAAAAATTTCAGATCGAAATGATTCATATGTAGCTCTTGGACATAAAAAGGAGTTTGATGGTCGCATGGGATTATATACAGCTGGTGAAACAAATGATCCCGCAGAAAACCTGTATGTGAGAGACTTAGTCCCGCCTATATCAGAACCAGGTCGTCGCGACCGAGCACAACGATTTATTTTAGAATCTGTACAGAATGTTTTTGTTGAAAATTGGTCAATTACAAAAGGAAGGAAAAAACGAACAACGTTGGGGAGAAAAACTACATGTTGTTCCTGGGAAAACATATATCCTTAAATTTAAACGAGCTGTAGGAATTTCAGTCTCTCTTTATAATTTAGAACGAGGTAGAATTTTTGGACCGTTAAGAGCTGAAGAGCGTACAGTACAATCTGTACCAGTTGAAAATGAAGTAATAATTGGAGCTGTAGGAACATCTAGTAAGCGTGGAGATTTTGAGATGGAAATAGAGAATTAAAAGGAAAACGAAACTTGTCTTCTCTACATGATGTAGAACAGAGGTATTTTTACATAAAGGAGCGTATCATTGAGTGTAACATGAATGACAAGATTTTTTGTAAATAAGAATTGAAATGGAAAAGAGAGTAAATGTGAATAAGGAATGGGTGTTGATACAGGTACATATGTGTTTACATAGTAATTAGGAATAAATACAAGTAGTCTTGATGGTGTGTACTTGTTAAAATTTCAATATCATTTATTGAAACTA
>NZ_QJTG01000057.1:0-9079 GCF_003217275.1 Bacillus sp. 196mf | reverse complement strand
AGCTTTGCATCTAAAAAAGCAATACAAAGGAATCCTGCCAAAAGTGGAGCAAGAGAATCAGGTTACCATCTATCAATCTATATTGGCTTAATGACAGGGTAGCTGCTCTAATCCGCAGAACAATTCCCATTAAAAGTAAAATGAACTTGCGTAGTTTGAAATATACAGTATTTCATCAAAAATCATTCGATTTTCTGTTGATTTATAAACATAAGTTATGACGCCGAGCAACACCTTACATTTACTGCATAGAAAATTTAGCGTCAAAACTTTAGAGTTATGATCTTTTTTTGTAAAAAAACATTTATGTTAGTGATAAACTGCTATTTTTCACTATAATTTAGAAAAAATCTTGCGGACCACAACAGCTACCCTGTCACTAAGCCATATATATAGTGAGAAAGAACGAGGTTTTGAAATAGCTATAAAGCCTATTATATCAATGGTTTTAGAGATTTTCATGTGTCACAAATTTGTGACACATGAATTAATAATGATTATCAGTTGAGACCAACAAGAGGGTTGCATAGTGAGTCTATTAACTCCTTAATGCTCACTTTGTTCCGCTTACCGTTGACAGACATTTTAATATGACTCTCTCTTTTATGATAGTGGTCATATTAAAACTGCAAAACTCTTAAAGTTGGGTTTTGTCTTCGTAAATCATAATTTGCGAATTTTGACGATGCCAAAACTTCGTAAAGGGGATTCCCTTTACATTTAATTATGTTAAATCAATTTGTTTAACAGCATTAATTTTATATAGCCATTAAACAATTGTTTAATCCCTGTTGAATTTTAGCGAATCCAACAGGTTTCCCTTTCTTTTTTGGCAGAGGCTGGTTGGGGGATTGGGGGCTAGCCCCCATGATTTACGTTATAAAAATATAGGATAAAAACAATTTTAAGAACGTTTGTCCAAGCGGTTCGGCACGTATACTTGCAAATCCAAGCTGATGGAACAATATTTCCTTTTTCGTCTGTCGGCTTGGTAAAGACACTGCACGTGCCGAAAAAAGTTCCGCAAGGAAGAAACGAAGTGAAAAAGGTGGAGATTTTCTGAAGCATAGCGAAAGAAAATACAACCTGTTCCTTGCGGAACTTTTAGCTCTTATATATAGAGTGAGAAGAGAGAGACTTTAAAAACAAGTCTAAACTATTGATATAGCTAGGTTTTTAGTACTTTTCGTGTGTATCGAAAACAATACACATTCGTATCGAAAACAATACACACGAAAACAAAAAAAATAAGATTGACCAATTGTCAATCTTAAAATAATTTATCTGGTAAATCTTTTAATAATTTAATTTGCATAGCTTTATAAAACATTGATCTAAGTGCTTCATTTATGTTCTCTTTATCTCCTGCATAAATGATATGTGGATTCACAAATAGTGAATAAGCTTTTGCATTGTTTCCTTCAATTCCACTTTCTGTTTTTGCTAATATCCCTTTTTTAACTAATGAATTCACTGAAAGACTTGTATTCGCTCGTGTTAATCCTATTTTTTTTGCCAGTTCTGAAATATTTAGTGGAACTGGATTTTTTGATTTAACATCATCTACAATACAATTTGAATTAAAAGCAATTGAAGAAACAATATCCATTAAAAATGCTTTTTCTTTAGCTGTAAAATATCCTTTTTCCCTTAAAAACTCATAATTACTTTGTAAAATTTGAGCAAACCTCACTCTCAAATACGGACTTTTTTTAGTACCTATGTAAAGTTCTTTACCAGTTGCTTTTGCCATAGTTTCCATCGCTTTTTCTAATTCAGCTCTGGAGACTTCATTATGGTCTTGCTTAAATTTTTCATTTTCCATTTCTAAATCACGTATTCTTGCATTTATCTCAACTTGTTTAAATTTAATGGTGTTTGGCATGTTCTTCTCCTCATTTCTAGTATTTACAACTAGCGAAGAGACTTTTCTTTTGTTATTATGTAATTAGAATTATTTTCTTTGAGTCTGATACTCTAATAATCTTTTAAAAGTTAAAAAAAGCCTTTTCACTATAGTTGTAGCTTAGACAACTCAATTATAGCATGAATGGCTTTTTTTGTTGCATTTTGTCTGACTTTTTATATTTATAAAAACAGATATTAAAATTTAGAAAAAACCTCTCAAAGATTCGAGAGGTTTTTTCTAAAACTTAAATGGATCTATTTAGCTGGAGTGCATGACCACATATTATTAATATGTGCCAAAATATTTGACTGGTGGAAATATTTTTGATAGTACTCCCGTTTGCGAACTGTTGGATAAGATTTCAATTAAAGGCAGTAACATTCTTGGTGACAAGGCTTATGGCTCTCGAACAATTCGTGAATATATTACCAATCGAGAAGCAACCTATACAATTCCGCCCAAATCAAATGCGAAAACTCCTTGGAATGTTGATTGGTATTTGTATAAAGAACGCCATGTAGTAGAATGTTTTTTTAATAAAATCAAGCATTTCCGCAGAGTTGCGACACGTTATGATAAACTGGCAACCTCTTTTTTAGCATTTGTTTATGTCGCTGCTATTTTTCGATTGACGCAATGAACAATAGTTTTTAGATACACCCTAATTAATCACTAAAAAACTTATACTTTCTTATCTTATAAAAAGTACGAAGCCTTTTAAAAGGCTTCATACCAATAACAGACTAAAATACAGTTCATCGGAAACTGAAAGGGTATTTCATCTATTTATTATAACAGATTCGGATTTTGAATTTTCTTTCTTTTTATGATATGCTCAATCATGATACAGACTAATCTCCTTAAACCAATAATTGTACATAAAAAAACCAATTCCCGTGTAAAAGAATTGGTTTTTTTATGTACAGTTCATTCAAATAACAACTTGAACCCACTTCCATTTTCAATCTAATCTTATCATAAAAAACTCTTATTCCTTATATGTTTCTAACAAATAACTGAAAATCCAACAATTGTATTTTGGATTTGATATAATAATTGTGTACATGTAAAATGGTTTACAAGTTAATATTTCCCTGTTACAAAAAAGTCCATTGTTTAGATGGACTTTTTTGCTGTAAATTTTTCATATAATATGCCATCAAAAAACATTGAAACATCTCAGACTATAATAAAACACCTCTCAAAAACCTCAGATTTGATTCTATTACGTTTTGACTATCAAATAAGTCGTTTTCTATCACAAAACGTTTTAGAGCGCTTTAAAGCGCTCTAAAACGTTTTAATAGATTGCGAATATAAATTAATTAAACCAAAAGAACCATATAAGAAAACTAATAATTAAAATGGGCGTCGCAAATAAATTCAATATTACCAATCCATCTCGAAACGTACTTTTCCACATATGTGTATTATAGTTTTGTTGTAATTCTTCCGATAATCTTTTCAACTTTAAACCATGCTTATGAATGGGTTCTCTTATTTCACCGTTCATATTCTTTAATGTTTGATTGATTTTCTTTCCATAGGTTTCAATCTCTTCTGATACATTTTTCATAGTATCTCCAATGCCATCTTGTAATACTTCTTTTAAACTATCTTTCAAAACCTCGTTCTGGTTTACGATTTGTTCTAACTGATTGCTCACTTCTTGATTGACTTTTTTCGTCTGTTGGCCCATGTTGTTGAATGCTTTGACCATGTTGTTTCTCAACTTGTTCATCGATTCCAGATGCATCTTGACTTCTTCCCTCAACTCGTTGTTTTGCTTCTCTGATTCGTTCTTGTATTTCTGAAGGGATTCCATCAATAATGCGTTCTGATATTCCAGTTCTTTGATTTTCAAGTTCAGCTGCAACGGATCTCCAGTCAAATGTTCTTTCGATACTTCTCCCACATTCTCTATTCTGTTCAATGGCATATACAATTGTTCCCCTTTCATAATCTTGTCCTAATTTTTTCCCGCTCACCTTTAAAAGTAAGTTCCCTTTCTTATCCGTCAACTTATAACCGATTTTTTTCTCTTTTTTTCCAAACTCATAGATTTCTATATTTCTCTGTGCTAACAATCTTGTAAACTCATTCATATCCATTGCTTTTGGCAATTCATCTAACACTTTGTTTTTAATCTCTTCTCTATACGATAGTTTTCCTTTGTTATGTAATTCGTAATCTGTTCTTACATAACATTCTTTCGCTTTCTCTTTATTATCAAGCACAGAGAGGCCTCTATTACGAGCTATTTGGTCATTATAGGCTTGTAGCTCATAAATGTCTTTCTTGTTAATTTGAAGCTTCCTACCCGTCTCAAAATGAACGCTATTCACGACTAAATGATTATGAATATGTTCTTTATCTGCATGGGTATACACTGCCACCTCGTGTCCTTTAAAACATTTCTCCGCAAATTCTAAACCAATTTCATTTGCACTTTCCGCTGTTACTTCTCCAGGCTTAAATGATTGAATGACCATATATGCTTGTCTTCCTTTATCTTGGCCAAATAAATCCCTTGTTGTTTTAAATTGTCTTTGTACAAATTCTACATCACAATCTTTTCCACTTTTCACTACTGCTTTTTGTTCACAATATTTTAATGTACCTACTGCTGATTGAGATGCTTTCCCTAACTTAATTGTTGCCATCCTTGTTCCAACCTTTTCTTTATTTCTTCCAAATTCACATACAATCTTTTTAATTCTTCTTGGCTCACTTCTGTTCGTTTGTTACACCATCTCGCAATCTGATTTACATTGGTACCCACTCTTCGTAGTTCCCGTGCAATCTCTAATGCCCCTTGTCTATCTATTTTCGGTTGTCTTACTCTCATCCCTTGTGCCTTGGCTTTCACGAAAGCCGGCACACTCATTCCCACGTTATCCGCCATAAGCGTCAACCGTTCGAATTCGTCTTCTGTTACCCGAAATTTAATTTGTTTCGGCTCTGATCTCTTCTCGCCCATAAAACCCGCATCCTCCAAAGTATGCCCGATGGGCATAAGATTTTTACTATAATCGTCGTACTTTAGTACTCCTATTATAGTAAAAATCAGTCGGATGAGCAAGCTTCGTATTTGGTACCCAAATACTGCTTGATGTGGCGATTCCGCCCCATAAAAATCTTGAGGGGACAAGCCCCCTACAAACACCCCCCAAAACCTTGGGTCTTGCCCAAACCCACTGGGGAACTCTTCCCCAGACCCCATTTATCCAACTCCCCAACCCCTCAATCCTTGAGGGGCTCCCTCGCCGGTTGGCAGGTCAAAACGGTAACCGTTTTGACAATCCAAGAGGGTCACATAGAGAGTGTGTCAACTCCTTATCCTCCCGTCCCCCTTACGGGTTCGGTCCGGTACCGTTGACACACACAAATAATTATCTTTTACCAAATTGTTATATCTTCATTTTATCTCTATATTTTGATTGCACCACTAATTATAAAATTAATATACTTTTATAAAAAACAGATAACATACGGGGGGATTATAATATGTCTACAAAAATTTTTGGATATACAAATTCAGATACACACCTTACAAAATTAAAAGAACTTATATTTAATGAACATCATTTATTTATCGACAAATTTGAAAATAATACACAATATAAAACGCTAAAAAAAATTTTACAAAAAGACCATATTTTATATATTTCTTCTTTAAGTGATTTAGGTCAAACCTATCAAGATATTTTAACAGAGTGGATTGAACTTACTAAAAATATCCAAGTTTATATTATTGTTTTGGATCTTAATATGTTTATAAAAAATAAAATTATAAAAAATCAAAATTTACAAAATATCAACTTGTTAAATGAATTAATTTTAGAAATACTTTATTCATTAAAATCAAAAAACACTATACAACAAACAATAGAAACATCAACAAAAATATTAACGAAAACGTCAAAAATAAAAAGCTCTATACATAAACATTCCTCTTTTCCTACTCAATTTGTTAAAGCTTATCATGAATGGGAAAAAGGAAATATTACTTTATTTACAGCTATGAAGAATTGTAAAATCAATGGAATTCATTTCTATAACTTAGTAAAAAGATACGAAAAAATTCAAAATAAATAACCAATTAAAAATATACTAAAAAGGTTTTCTTTGTTTTGGGTGAGAGTGCTGGCTGGGGGTGTGGGGGCTGCTGCCCCCAGGAACTTCACGTAACTACATAAGAGGAGTAAGTATGTTACTTAGAACGATAGAACTGGCGGTTCGACGGGTATAATTGCTAATCCAAGTCGAGCAACCTACATTCTCGTTTTTGGTCTGTTCGGCTTGGCGAAAGAAAATACTACCTGTTCCTTGCGGAACTTTTAACCATATATAGTGAGAAGGAACGCTCAGTTCCACGACGAAATTCGTTAAAATTTAAGTGGCCAGTAATTTACACTATTTTCTTTAAATAACCTTTTGGATTAAAGGATATTAAATATTTATATCTAGATTCATCAATAATAAAATCATTATTATCTTTTAAAAATTCTTCAACAGCTTCCATAGGACCTGGTCCAAACTCTGGAAAAACTGGATGACCATTAATATTTGTATCTTCAACAATTAAATAGCTACCTGGTGTAACAAAATATCGATAAATTTGTAATTCATTTAAAACATGATGTTTTTGATGATTTGAATCTAATATAACTAATACAGTTTGTCCAGGTAAAATCTTATTTCTTACAGTTTGTATAGTTAAGTCAGAAGTGGAAGATGCCTCCAAATAAGATAATCGTTTATGAGTAGGAAGATTAGGTTGAGGGTTAATATCAATAGAAAGTACAGTTCCTTTATTAATTAAATCTAACATAGAACATAAAAAAAGTGCACTACCACCACAAAAAGTACCAGTTTCTATAATAATATCTGGTTGTATTTCATAAATAATTTCTTGATATATAAATAAATCTGATGGGTATTTTAAAATAGGATAACCTAACCACTGAGAAGTAGACCATAGTTTGCTATTATAATAATCTATATGAATTTGATCTATATTATTTTGTATGATAATCACTCCAATTAAAAATTTTCTATCCCAATATACATATGAATAAAATACATTTAGATTTTCGACATCACCATAATTAAATTTGTTTTCAAACAAATTTAATTATGGTGATGTCGAAAAGAGAAATTATATATCAATATAAAGAATATTTTTGTTGTAACTCTTCTTTATTTTTAAATATATTAATAAAGTTATTGTTATAACCTTTAGGAAATAACACTCCTAGCCCAAATGAATGTTCAAATTGTAAATAAGGATACTGATATTTTAATATATCCCATAATTTATAAACTCCAAAATTATTACGATATGTTACAGAAATATCATGAAATAAAACAATCCCATTTTTTGATATTTTAGGTAGCCACATTTCAAAATCATGAGTAACGGCTTCATACATATGACATCCATCAATATGCAAAATATCTATTGTTTCATCTTCAAACATATGAATTGCCCCATCAAAAGTCGATCGAATTAAAATTGAAATATCTTTATAATAATTAGTACTTATTCTATTTACTATATCAAAAACTTCTTCTCCATAAGGACCTGTGTGTAAATCTCCTGTCCAAGTATCTATAGCAAAACATTTAGTATCAATGGTTTCATCTTTTACTCCCTGGCAAAAACTAAAAAAAGAAGCACCATAATGAGTACCTAATTCAACAAAAACTTTTGGTTTTACAAATCTAATTAAATCATATGCGAAATGTAAATGACCAAGCCATGCCGAATTAATTTTAATAATATTAATATCTATATCGTCTTCAAATTCAAACTTTGGTTTATAAAAATTCCATGTCATTATAAATATAAGCACTCCTTACAATTAAAATTTATAATTTTTTAGAAATAAAGATCTGTATTTTTCGTAATCTTTTGAATTATAATGTGGTACATTGTTAAAATGATTACACCAACAAGTATCCTGATAAGGAATACCTACTAAATATCCTGATTTTTGAAACTCTAAGCTTTGTGAAACATCATAAAAATGAAAACCATCAAATAAATCCTCTCTCCAAGGTAAATCATATTGAGTTGCCATTAATACACCATCAATACTTTGAGCAAAAAGAATATCTTTATTTAAGGCGTAATCAACATCGGTTTGAAAATTACGTTCTCTTCTTTCATTTTTCACATGATCGATTAATTTTCCAGCCAAAAACTCAGAATCCCACCAAATACCTGAAGTGGGGATTTTTTTACATCCTAGTACACCAATTAAGCCCAATTTATTATTATTATTAAATAATTCTAGTATTTTAATCAAAAATTGTTGATACTGAATAAATGTATCTTGATGTAAATAAATTTTATATTTAGCTTTATACTTTAGGGCTTGATTGTACCCTGAAGCCATACTTTTCGCATTGAAAATAGGCAAAAGTTGGATAGTATAAGAGTCTGGAATATCTAAATCTAAAATATGATTTACACATAATTGATACATTTCCCTGTCATTAACACATGTAATAAATAAAATAGTAGTTTTTGTGACATCATCCATATACATTACGCCTCTCCAATTATATTTTCAACTTTATTTCAAGTAACTATTTTAAAATGTTGAAGCAAAAAAATATTGTTATCTCTACATAAATACAATAGTTAAAAAATTATTTTATTTATACCGTTTTAAAAATTACAAAACTTAATTAAATTCCCTCTTTTTTAAATCTATATTTAAATTTGAATTATTTAATAATTATATCCGCGGTTTTATTTCTTTATATCACTTGCCTTTTCATAGTTAATTTTTTATGTTAGAAATGTGTATAAAAGAATGATATAAACTTGTTATTGCTACCTATTAATCTTCACAAATTCATAGTTCTTACTAGAATAATTTTATAATTATTTTTTTAAAGAAATAGACTTTGGGCAGCTTCAAATTTTTTTATTCTCAATTTATATATCATCTAACATCTTAATATACGTAATTTAAATTATTTATATTAAGATATTCAAAAATAAAAAACTTTGAACGGCAATCCCCCAATAAAAATATATATTTATTTCTATAAACTCTGATCGTAACTACTCAGCCACCTTTTGGTGTCTTTTTTTAATTTTACTAGTTTCATATGCCTCCCATTTGTAAATACTGAGTATATCAAACAGGGGGG
>NZ_QJTG01000056.1:0-9193 GCF_003217275.1 Bacillus sp. 196mf | reverse complement strand
GAGACAGTTCGGTCCCTATCCGTCGTGGGCGTAGGAAATTTGAGAGGAGCTGTCCTTAGTACGAGAGGACCGGGATGGACGCACCGCTGGTGTACCAGTTGTTCTGCCAAGGGCATAGCTGGGTAGCTATGTGCGGAAGGGATAAGTGCTGAAAGCATCTAAGCATGAAGCCCCCCTCAAGATGAGATTTCCCATAGCGTAAGCTAGTAAGATCCCTGAAAGATGATCAGGTTGATAGGTTCGAGGTGGAAGCATGGTGACATGTGGAGCTGACGAATACTAATAGATCGAGGACTTAACCATATAATATGTAGCAATGTTATCTAGTTTTGAAGGAATATGCCTTCATAGTTTGGTGATGATGGCAGAGAGGTCACACCCGTTCCCATACCGAACACGGAAGTTAAGCTCTCTAGCGCCGATGGTAGTTGGGACCTTGTCCCTGTGAGAGTAGGGCGTCGCCAAGCAACTTTAAGACGAGTCAGAATGACTCGTCTTTTTTGTATGCTTTCATACCTCTATCAATTGCATTTTTAACTCCTTCTAAATAAGAAAATCCATATTTTTTATCTGGCTCTAAGTAAGTTCCTTCAGCCCACTCATTCCATGCGTTAATAAATAAAAACTCGCTGTTATAAAAAGAGTAAGTACGATGAATTTGCTTGCTTAAATATATGGTGAACTTTTCAGGGGTAGAACCTACAAAGATGCTGCTATTTGCGTTTTTACGTCGTGCAGTATTATCCCAATCAACAAAAGCCCCAGGAAATGTTTTTTTCTTTGGGAGCGATCGTTGTAATATATACATCCATACTTTATCGTAGTCCCAAACATTCAATTGCATATCAGAATCATATATGACCTTATTTATGTCTGAAGAGCTATCATGGGCAATTGTATAGAAAGGTTCAAACTGAATGCTAGCATCGAATCCATTTATATTAGGTAGTGGAAAACTGTTTAATGTTTCAGCAAAGTATATGCCTTTTAAACCATTTTCTCGCGCTAATGCATTCCAGTAATTAAGCATTTTTTCACAATCAGGAATATGTCCTGGACGATAAATAATGAATAGAGGTTTATCATCTATATAAATATATCTCTCATCTTGGAAAGCCTGTAATAAATAATCAAAGTGTTCCTTCCAATCAGATATATCTCCGTAATCTTGAGGCATTAATATATGTTTATCGAGACCATCCCAAGATTTTGTCCATGGTTCATTTGCCCAAGAAAGACAAAAAGGGAAGTCAGGTTCCTTCATCTTTAGTACGTCATTAAAGGGTGTTTCTAATAGTCTTTTTCCCTTAAACCAATAATGATAATAACAAAAACCATATATACCGTATGCTTTAGCGATTTCTGCTTGCCACTTTCTTACGGAGGGGCTAGTTAAGTCATAATAAAAATCTTGATAAGGTTCCCTCGGTTGATAATGTCCTGAAAATAAAGGGCGTGCACTTTTAGTATTTGTCCATTCAGTAAATCCTTCCCCCCACCATCGATCATTTTCTTTAATTTGATGGAATTGTGGTAAGTAAAAAGCGATTATTTTCAAAGTATATCCCCCTCATGTTTTTCGTAGTTCAATTGTTGGGAAGGTATTCTTGATTTGGTGGAGCAATTTTAAACCAAGAGATATGTTAGCTGTTTACTGCTTTTTTATGGTATGTATTGAATTTGTTTTTACAGCTTACTTAATAAGAGAGTATTAGGTAATTTGATATATAGCTGAAATAGAAAGTGCTTTTCGTCATGAAATTAAGTGTATTACGTTGAATAAAAGGAATTAAATTTTTTGAAGGACAAAGAGGGCTTGAGGTAATCGATTTACATCATCAAAAAAGTCTTGTAGCTTTAAATATTTCTCATAATGATTTTCAATATAAGTCCTAGGTATAACGGTTTCTCCGTAAAAACTACTATTTCTAACATCCCCTGCACCAGTAGCGCTGTGGACAAATTTTCCGTTTTCATAATCCGAGATAGCGCGATGTATATCTGGAAAAGCTTGAGATAAAGTTTTATGCCATCCTGTTTGAATTAATTCAGGATGTTCGTGGAATTGTTGACAAAAATCAAGAAAATAGCGCGCTTGTGTTGTTGCGATGAAAATTCCACCAGGGCGAAGAACTCTTGAAAATTCTTTTATCCAATTTTCAGCAGTTTCTTCGGATAAATGTGAGAATACAGAATAAGCGAATATGATATCTAATGAATTGTCACTAATAAATTCTACAGGGGGATGTGGACTTGCTGTTTTATATATCCCTCTTCCTAGTGTTTCATTACAAAGTGTGATCATCGCAGGATCCACATCAATGCCAAGTAAATTTTGATCAGAAGCATCTTTAAATAAGAAGCGTATAATTCTTCCCCATCCGCAGCCGAAGTCTAAAACTTTACTTTCTTTATTCACGGGAACACCTAAATTCTGGGCGTATTGTTTTATATAGCTATAAAACAAATATGCTTCATAAAGAGCATGTTCATAGGAAGCACCTACAAATTGTTTTTGAATTTCTTCAGGAGGAAACCTAGGTACGGGAACCCCATTTATCGTTGTTTGGGAACAACTTTGTATAAATAAATTTAGAAGTTCAACATCAGATAGTGAATTAACAAGATTATCAAAATCACTTCCTAACTTAAAGTTATGCATTTGTCAAACCTCCGAATTATATAGTGATTAAACCTTATTTTCTTGCTTTTTACTAATAAAAACATGTAAAAATTCAGCATCTAACCCGAGTGATCTATCCTTTTGTAAATAAACAATGGTATACATATTTGTGTGTGTATAAATATATTCAATCATATCTTGCCCCCAATCGAACGTTACTAAAGACCCGTTCTCATCAATAGGGTTTCCGTGATAAATGGGCTCTTCAATATATTCAATCACCTCTTTATTCAATCTTGCTCTTTGCACAGTTTTTGTGAGTGTATGATACCAAGGGACAGTAAATACATGAGCGCCGCCAGGTTTTAATACTCGTTCTATTTCTTTAAAGGCTTTGTTTGGCGTCATTACATGCTCAAAAACGTCTTGAGTAATGAATAAATCAAAAGATTCATTTTCAAAAGTCATGTCTTCTAAGTTCTCACATCTAATTCCTTGAAAGTATTGGCCAAGAGGATAGTTTTTAAAGTATTGAGAATATGTATAGTTTTTACAGTTTTTTAATAGTAGCTGAGTTGTAATTCCTCCAGGAGAGGATTCGTGGATACTATAGGAATCCCATTTTGGAAAAAATGTGTGTAAAGTATGGATTAAAGCTCGCTGCCTTGGGATAGAGTTACATGTAGAACATAAATAATGATCTCTAAGCCAATCATTATGCTCTATAAATGTAGCTTTCTTTTCGCAAATAACGCAGTACCCATTATTCTGTTTCAAATTGATTTCCACACGACATCACTCCTATGTTACATGCAATCTATTTATGGAAAGTATGATACACGTCAACAATCGGCGAAATCAAAGGGAATAGGTGAAAGTTAGGTATCTCTTAAAATAGCGATTAGGAAAAGGGAATAATCAGTTGAAGAGAACCCGACTCGAATTAAAGTTTCACTTTATGCTATGCGATGCATTAGCTTTTATTCATAGAAAAATGTATAGACTTAAAGTATCCCTCTCGTGTACGGGTACATTTCAAAGTCCTGTGCATATATTTCTGTAACTAAATCCATAGTTTCTTTATCATAAAAGCTTTCGTATGTTGGAAATCGTGGGAAGGCTTCATCTGTAATGCTAAGTTCTGCATAGCTCCCTGCATAAATCATCTTGTGGGCGCGATGATGATCTGAATTTGTAAGAAGTGCTAAATTAGATTTTATCAAATCGTACGTGTGTTCTAGTTTGGTGATTTGTGCATTAAAATCTTCTAAAGGAATATAACATTGGATGAAGTTTTCTTCACCGGGGACGTATTGTTGGCTAAAATGTATATCTATTGCTAGGGAATTGGAACCAAATGCCTGAACGTAATATAAAAATTGTTTAAATGATATTCCTTGATTACTATATTTATCATTATAAAAATAATGACGGATACTTTCCCATTGGGGGCTAGCGTATGGATTGTCAGCAAGTAATAGAAATGAGCTGACAGCCCTTGTATAGGGATTTCGCACAAGTTTACAAACATCCTTTTTACCTTCTAGAAGACCATTCTGTAACTCTGGTATGTAATTTATATTGTTCTTATACACCCAGAACTCATAGTAATGAATAAAGTCATTGTATTTCTTTGCTTCAGTAAATAATCCAATTTGAAAAAAGAACCAATTAGCTAATGCGGTGCATCCGCTTCTGTGACTCCAAAATAGTATAAGGGGAAAGTCTTTATGGTAATGCGGAATTCGGTCTTTATGTAGAATTACATGATTTAAAAGCTCTTGATTTATATTTTTCATGAGTTTCGCACTCCTTTTTTTGAGAACCTTGTGTATGTAGAAGTTTTTTTATGGGTTAAACAAGTGAGGATTGTTTATTAAATATATTCATGGGGATGAGTAAATATTATGAGTGTTTTTGCAGTCAATCTGAATAAGGAAGTTATTCCGAAATGAAAATAGAAAATAAAGATAATGAAAATTTATAACAAACATACAATGATAAGAAGATGAATAATCGAAATGATCCAGTTTATTTGTTTATATTTTTAGGTTTGACGATGAGAAAAATTTATTACTAGAGAGATGATATTATGAGGAAGAATAATTATTTAATAGTAGGTGGAAATAGTTTCATTGGTATCAACCTCGCATTGGGTTTATTGAAACAGGGGCAAAATGTAAAAGTATTTTCCAGACATATAAATAATTTTCCTCAAAATATTATAAGTGAAGTTGAATTTATTAAAGGTGATTTAGAAAATGTTGAGGATATATATAAGGCTTTAGTGAATATAGATATTATTATTTATTTAGCTGCGACGTCTAACGTAGCAACTTCAATTGAAGATGTTTTCGGCGATATTAATAGCAGTTTATTTTTTCTTAATTTCATGGAAAGTGTTAAAGATTTTCGTATTAAAAAAATTATATTAGCTTCTTCGGGAGGCACAGTTTATGGTGAACCTGAATATTTGCCTATTGATGAGAAACATCCATTAAGACCACTTTCCCCGTATGGAATAACAAAAGTTTCGCTCGAGAATTATTTGTATTTTTATAAGAGAAAATATGGAATAGATTATGTTGTATGTAGATATTCTAATCCGTATGGAAAATACCAAAACCCCTTAAAAAAAGTTGGGGCGATAAATTGTTTTTTGTATCAGCATCTCAGTAATGAAAGGATTAATATATATGGGAATCCAGAGGAGATTATTAGAGATTATATTTATATCGATGATTTAGTTGAAATTACTATACAACTAGCACAATTAAATCAATTGAAATCTTGCGTATATAACATAGGGAGTGGCAAAGGTCTTTCTTTAAAACGAATTATTGTGGAACTAGAGAAAATAACAGAAAGAAAAGTGGATTTTATCTGTTATAAACAAAAACAAGAGAACGTCCAAAGAATCATTTTAAATATTGATAAGATAAAACAAGAATTGAATTGGGAACCTAAAATAGATTTTAAAAATGGGATTAGATTAAATAAGCTATGGATTGAAGAGTTCTTATATAGTAAAAAATAATAAACCACACTCTACTTGTATTTAAGCAGAGCGTGGTTTATTATTTTACTTCTTTTTCTATTACCCAAAGGTCTTGATGTTCCCACCAAAATCCTTCAGTATACTTTTTGATGATTGGGTTATAGGGCAATAATTTAATTTTGTCACATACGTAAGAGGGGCTAACTATCGTTTGTCCGTACTGATTAACATCTAAATCGAATTGTTCACTAGAAGAGAGAAACCAATAGCCCTGTTCGTTTAAATTTGGAAACCCGAAATATTTTTTACTTTGATAGCCATGGGTTGTGAAAATGAATAAACCACCAGGTGAAACAGCGTTATACAATGTTTGAAGCCAACGAAACCAAGTTGTATCAGGCATATGAGAAAAAAAGGATAGACAAAAAACAATATCGTACGTAGAGGAGTCTAATTTTAACTGTTCGGGCTCAGGATGAGATAATATAGAAGGATTATTTAATTTGTTTTCAATAAAGGAAATGGCCTCTTCGTGTATATCACAAGCGGTTATACTCAAATTCGCTTGTAGATTTAATAAATGACGTGTTACGCAGCCGTATCCAGATGCAAACTCTAACAATTTGATTGGATTGCCTGTAGGAGGATAAAGGGAAGTGATTAAGTCTAAGAGTATTTGTGCTGAGTTTTGCCCGTCTTTAAAATAGTAATCTATCGCTTCTTTTTTTGATGGGAAAACGGGATTAGTGACAATGAACTGAAAGATATGATCCTCAGGATGGATACTTGCATTTACATTGTAGCTGTGTGCGATTTGAGAAATTAAATCTTTATGTTCCTCTATAAAGTCTTTCAAAGAGTATTCCCCCTTAAATAATAGTATCGCCTTACAAGAGATATTGATGGCAGAGAAAGCATACGTTTAAATTTTTAAGTATGTTTTAAGATACTTTCTATATGTATACATTTTCATTTTAGAAATGTCATCGATAGTAAAGCTTTCTTTAATGAAATTTTGCATTTGCACAACTTCATTGTAATGGGAATATGAATCTTCTGTTCTTGTTACACTATTTAAATGTCGTCTATGATAGTTTAGAGGGGCTGGATTGAAGTAAATATCTCCCTCTGTAAGAAGAGAAACATAGAAGAACCAGTCACCAGCTATTTTGAACTTTTCTAACTGTTTTTCTGTTTTCTTCATATCTATATTTTTAAAAACTACACTCGAGACATTAGGTATAGTGTTTTTGATAAGTAACGTATCTTGTATTTCGTCGACGCCTTTTCGAAAATAGGGGGCTTTCCATTTCTCTTCATCGATATCATTTGTGTAATTTAAATAATGATTAGCCAATACATTTCCTTGTTCGTCTATTTGTTTTGATTGTGTGTAGCTTAAGGCAATATTGTTATTTATATAAAACCCCTGCATCACCTCTTGTAAAAATGTCTTATCGCATAAGTCATCGGCCTCTGCAATCCAAATATAATCACCAGTTGCTGCAGTGACGCCTTTTATCCATTGTTTAAATACAGAACCAGAGTTTGTATCATTAATAACCTGTTGAACCTTCAGATGGATCTTATTTTCTTTTGAGAGTAGTTCTTTAAATGTTGATACGCTATGATCAGTGGAGGCATCGTCTAAGAAAATTAGTTCGTAAAGAGGGTAGGTTTGGTTTAATATTGATTCGATTCGATCAGGTAAGTATTTTTCATAATTATAGTTTGGTATGATTACGCTTATCTTTTTGTAATTATGTTCGAGAAGATCTAGTAATTGATAAATGTAAGTAAGAAAATTGAAGTTTTTTTCGATAAGTTCTTGGCCAAAGCTTCCCTTTTGTAATCGTAATCCCTCATCATGAATAAATTCATATATTTTTTCTAGCATTTTGGGTAAATTTAAAAAGTCTACTAAGGCACCAGTTTTTTCTGTAACAACATCCTCAAAACCTCCAGCATTTTTAAACCCTATAACAGGAAGTTTTGCATCTAATGCTTCTAAAACAACATTTGGAAAAGGATCTTCCCTTGAAGTTAATAAGTATAAGTCAGCTCCGGCGTTATATAATCCGATATCGGGAGTAGGATCGACTACTGTGAAATGTGCTTTATATTTAGGGGGCAGTGTATTCAGGAATTGAACGTCTGTTCTCCCTACCCAAATAAAATGAATATCCTTGTGAGTCTTTCTTACTGAGTAAGAGATAAGTGAGAATAGATCTATTCCTTTTCGATAATCTGCGAAGCCTACACCCAAGATGATTTTGCTATCTAGAGGCAGGTTAAGCTTCTTACGTAACTCATTTCTAGCTTTTGCAATATTGTTCTTATAAGGATTGTGGTTAAACAAACCTTGAGGGAGAATGTGACATTTTTGAGGATCCAATTCAGTGATTGTACGAAATTTTTCATGTACGTATTGTGAAGGGAAAACAACTTTGTAAGCAAATTCAGCGATGTTTTTAGCTTTCCCTTCAGCAGAGTACTGTTGTATTAAATGCGGTAATTCATGTATTAATGAAACAACTTTTATATTGTGTCTAGCTAGTAATGCGACGATATCGCCACTTATGACAGTGCTACATATGGCGAGGGTAAAATCCTGTGATAATAAATCTTTTATTAATAATTCGACCTTTTCTTTTGTTTGATAATCTTGCTCGAGACAATAAACAGGGCCGTGCTTTTGGAAATCGGGAATTAAAATACCGGATCCAATAGAAATAATTGCAACAGAGTAATCAAAGTTTTCTTTAAGAGCCTTAATAGTATGTAAAGAAAGTAGCTGTGCTCCGTGGAAATGGGCATCATGGGATACATAAATTATCTTTTTATTAACATGCATTTCATAACGCCTCCTAAGTTTATTAGATTTCTTTTCCTTTTTGTTGATTAAAGGTAAAGAAGAGAAATGGTTTATATATAATCCCCTAGAGATGAGCAGAAGGGGGACGTACTAAAAGAAAAAATATTATCCTTAATATATATTTACTTGGTCTCACATTCATTCTTTAGAAAAGTATTAGTATTAAGTTAGGGGGTGTAGTCTGCAGATTGTTAGTTTGAATACATATGTTTAAGAAGTTCTAAGGATGTGTTAGAAATTAAGAGAGCAAAGCTTTTATAATTTATAAAATAAAAAAGATAAAAAGTATTGACGATTGATCTACAGGGGTGTAATATAGGAAAAGTCGCCGATGACATTAACATTGAAAGCGACAAACGAAATGAAAAACTTAGTTGACATTACAAAATAGAAATGTTAACATAAGGAAGTCGCAAATGAGCGACCAAGTAGTTCTTTGAAAACTGAACGAAACAAACAACGTGAAACGTCAATTTTTATTTTTAGATGCTAGACAAACTAACTTTATTGGAGAGTTTGATCCTGGCTCAGGATGAACGCTGGCGGCGTGCCTAATACATGCAAGTCGAGCGAATGGATTGAGAGCTTGCTCTCAAGAAGTTAGCGGCGGACGGGTGAGTAACACGTGGGTAACCTGCCCATAAGACTGGGATAACTCCGGGAAACCGGGGCTAATACCGGATAACATTTTGAACCG
>NZ_QJTG01000055.1:0-9594 GCF_003217275.1 Bacillus sp. 196mf | reverse complement strand
ATTCTCTGATTGGAGTCTTTTCTTTATCATGTTTTCAAATCGGAAACATGTATTTGGCATGCCTTGTTTCCTAACTAAGCTGAGTAGTTACAAAACATATACTTAAAATGTATCATTATTTTTTATTTTATTTCAAAAAACACTCATGCCCTTCGGGTAATCGATTTTATTACACTAACTTGGTGTAAAAAATTTGATTCCTTCGAAGGGCATTTTTGTGTTTAAAGGAGGAAAAAAATGTTCAAAAAGAGAAAATACAAAAGTTTAGAAGATGTTCACGACGCTTTATTAGCTCCATTTGAAAAGAATGAATTGAAATACAAAGATGGTAAGCCATACATTCCTCATTATCAAGCTAGAAAAAGATTAATAGAGATCTTTGGTGTTTATGGATTTTCAATTGAATATCCGATTCAAGAACTTTATGCAGAACCAAGTAGCGTCCCCCCTATTATGTGGGCAAGAACAACATGCAAGTTAACTTTAGACTTTTCAGAATGGGGCGGCGAGAAAAACATTGTTTATGGCACAGATGCAAAGAAATTGAACAGATTTTCTAATAAAGAGAAAAATATAGAAAATGGAGTTGTGGGACAAATTTGTGATTTAGGTGATGATGAAAAATCAGCAATGGCTAGAGCATTTGTAAAGGCATGCGAATCTGTTGGGATCGGCTTATACCTATGCTTAAAATCGGACCACCAACAAACAAGTAATACAACTCAACCATCAAGCAGCAATTACAATGAATTATGGAGCATCGTAAACAATTATGAAAAAGCGTTAAAAATTACTATTGATGATCGAAAAGAAATATTAACATCTTCATACCCTAAACAACGCGATTTTAAAAAATTAAATGAAAAACAATTAGAATTTTACATTTCTATAATAAAACATTCTGCAGAAATTGCAGTAATGGCTAGTAATCCAAATACTGAAAAACTTATATTAAATGAGTTATCAAGATGCTGTAATCGACAATTTAGCAATTTTAAAACTACTATCGGTTTTATGAACGAAGCAGCTGTTGAATATGCAGATAGCTATTTAAAACAAAGCAAAAATGCAATCTAACGATCAACTTCATGTTAACACCAGGTGAAATTCAACGAATTAGAATACACCATTGGTATTAACATATCAACTGAAATTAACATGTTAAGCACAGTGAATCAACGAAATATCAATGTTATATCAACCGAACCTATTAGAGATTGACATAACATTAACATTTTATATTTTCGAGGAGGAAATATCTATGCACATCGAAATTTCAAAATCTAAATTAGTTGAAAGCTTATCTAGTGTGGTGAAATTTGCAGGTAAAGACAAAAAAGAGCCTATTCTTGAGAGTATTTTAATTGTAGCTGAAACAGATAAATTACGATTTATCGCTACTAATTCAAAAGAAACAATTGAGCGTTTTGTTTTTTGTGATGAAGACGTATCAGTAATATCAGAAGGGACAGTCTTAGTTGAAAAGAAAATAGTGGATGTCGCAAAAAAATTAACAAAAGAACCTATTAAACTAAAACTATCCAAAAATACTCTTCAAGTAATCTCTGGTAAAAGCAAGTTCACTCTAAATACCTTTAAAGTAAGCGATTATCCTGTAATTAAACCGAGTCAAGCGGAATATTTCGCTGACATAGAATGTTCTATTTTAGAAGAAGCTATAAACAGCGTTTGCTATGCAGCATCTACTTCAAATCAAAGACCTATTTTAAAAGGCATTCACCTAACTGTATCAGAGAATCTCATTACCTTTCAGTCTACAGATAGCCATCAACTAGCATATAAAGCTATTAAATTACATACAGCCTTTAAAGAAGAAATTAAAATGACAATTCCAGCCATCGCTTTAAAGGAAGCTATTAATAGTTTTGATACAAAAAAATCAATTAAACTGAGCAAACTCGATAATACATTTATTTTATCAAGTGATACTGAAACATTTAGAACCCAAACACTTGAGGGTGATTATCCCGATGTCTTAGTTAGATTGCTTTCGCCACTATACGAAAATGTAATTTTAGTTAACAAACGTGAGATATTAGAAGCTCTAGAACAAATAATGCTATTTACATCAAATAAACCAACAGGTATCTTTACATTGAACAATAATGTTATCACTATAGAAAATGAAGAAAAATCCGAGGGTAACGCACAAATCTTAATACAAACGGAGGATATTACAACACCCGATCCATCAGTTAAACCTGAAGACTCAATAATAAAATTCGGTTTCAATGTACAATTACTGTATACTTCTATAAAAGTTATAAACTGTGATTTAATATCTATTGGCTTTAACGGTGAGAAAAAACCAATTAGTATAGTACATGAAGATTATTACAATAATCTTGGTGTCAATTCTACTGAGCCATTACAACCGATTCATTATTCAGATTTTAGATTCATACTACCTAGCATTATTAATTAAATAATACAGCCTATACTACCAAGTATGGGCTTTTTTTATTTGTTTTATACATAAAATTTAAGTTTTTTATATTATAAGTTTAATATTATATCTTTATAATTTATTTACAAATCACTTTTATTTACTTATCATTAATATATTGTAGACTAATTTGTTAATTTCATAGCAACAATAAAGCGGATTAACACTCTAAACAAAGTATTACAAACAACAAAACATTAACATGACATTAACATTTTTATAACGATATTATATACACATTAATGTCATGTTAACTGATAATTGATTACATGTTAATGCTATATTTGATGTTAATTTCATTTTATAAAGGTATTTTAATTAGTATTACCGAAAAGTACTTAACATGTCAATTCCACTTTCTATGTTAATTTCACTTTCTACGATTAAATTCCAAGGAGGTATAACAATGATTGAACAAGATAAGAAAGCTACTACTGAAAATGGTGAAGAAACTAATAAAAACTTTATTCATGAAGACGCTTTTGAAAAAGCATGGCGAATAACTGAGTTTTCAAAGTTAGTAGGTCGCCATCACAATACGGTATATAATTGGTTTAACACCTTAGAAGAAAAAGGGTTACATGGCACTCTTAGAACCAATAATACAAATGAAAAACTATATAATAGTCTTGATTTAGATATTGCTTTATTTATCAAGCAGAAGAGAGACGAAAAATGGTCACTAGATGCAATTATTGAACTTTTACCACATCAATTTGAACTAAGGCCGGTTTCACCAGAAAATCAAACCAGTGAAGTTTCAGCTCAATTAAACATACATGAAGCAGCTGCAACAATCGAAAAAATAGTAGAACAAAAGCTTGAATTGCATTTACAAAACATTGAATTAGAGTATCAAGGAAAGTTTGAAGATGCTATACGTGCGGTGCTTCCTGAACCAGAAGACCCTGAGAGGTTAAAAGAGCGCCAAAGACAAGAAAGACTAGATAATATAATTATTCAACATAGAGCGCGTACAGAGTTAAGAAAACAAGCTGAAAAAGAGTGGAATACACAGCCAGAAGAAACTCGTATTAAAAAAGTTGGTTGGTTTAAAAAAGAGGAAGATCTTGCGAGAAAACAACTTTTCATAGAAAACTATATTGATGAGAACATGATTGAATACATGCAAAATGTAATGAAAACAGAAAAATAAGCCTGGAGAATTCCAGGCTTATTTTTTATTTTGATCCGAACATCTTATCAGGATCCATAAATGCCGCTAATTCTTCATCATTTAGCGTTTGTGGTTCTTCATCTTTTTCTGGTTCTAATTCAAAGTAATCACCAAAGTTAATATTGAAATCATCGTCCGAGTCTTGCGCTTCAATAGTAGTAATTTGAGACTTTGTATATTGAATTTGACTTTGTTTTTCCTTGAATTCATTATATTCTTCTACTAATCCTTTAGATAATCGAGATGGTAGTGCATCTGTCTTATAGAAAGTATACACGCTACCCATAAAGTCATTTTTACTAACTAAATAACCATTAAAAACAGTTCCATTGATTGGTAGTTTATTTGTCACTTCTACTTTTGCATCATCCATAAATGAATCATCAAGATTCTTCTGTTCATCTAAAATTGCTAACATCCCAAAATGATGTACCTTTGATGCCTCTAAATCTCCATTTTCATTTGTCTTCATCAGGTCAATAGGGTGATGGAATGAGCTTCCTTTCAATGATTCTGAGAACATATCTACAATTTCTTTACTGTTTTCAATTTGATTCATATTACGTGAAACCTTATTAATTACTAAACAGCCTGTTCTTTCTAGTAAAATTCGTTTAAAGTCCTGAGAATCTAGAATTACTGATGTTCCTGAACCGTTTGCAGCTGTATTTAACTCATGAATAATATCTCCAATACGCTGATTTGCATAGTCTCGTGAGTTTCCAATGCCTTTTTTCTCATTCTCGTTTAATCCCTTAAACTCATCATAGAAATGTTGGTTATCTGCAAATACAACAAAGGCAACGCCTTTCGCTGGATCATTAGCTAACTTCCAAATTTCTTGTGAAAATTTATTCACCTGTCTTAGTACATCCGGTCCATCTGCTCTAACCGGAAGTGTAACCACAATACCCATTTTAATAAAATCTTTACGTTCAATCGCATTATTGAAAGCAATTCTTGCGTACTTTTGTTGATTTTTGATTAATTCTTCTCTAGGAATTTTCATTGCCATACTTTTAAGTTCTTCAGCTATTACAGGTTTATTATGAAAAGCAGAGAATTCTTCAATTGCTTGAATGATTGTAGATGTACCTGTACCACCACCTAAACCTGCAAAAAATAGCACTAACTCATCAGTTGGTCTAACACGTTCCGTTATAAATTCTTTTAGTTTATCCTTAGCTTCTTCATTTGATTCTAACACCTTTACAGCACGCTCAGGATTCTTACCCAAACCACCTAATTTTAGTGAGACTTGGTTGCTTTTTGGCACGTTTTTCAGTTCTGCTAAATCCCCATCATTACTATTCAATGCTAGGCAATTATACACTGCTGTACCGTCTGTATGCTTATACTCAGCAAACTTATCTACCATTCTAGTTCCAGCTTGACCAAAACCAACCATAGTCATTTTCACTGCTACTTCGTTTTTCAGAAAGTTTTTTGCCATTATTTTATCTCTCCCTTATTCTCATTATTTTTTTTGCGTTTGCTTAATTCAACTAATACTTGCTGCCCTCTAATAGTTGAAATTAAAAACTTATACGGATGCATAATTTTTTCTGTTATTAATGACATTGAAGCTAAAGTAGCAACACTACCTTCCGCTGATCTTCTTGAAATGTTAGTTCTTTCAAGTTCTAATGAATAGGATTTACCCTTAGGTTTCTTTACTCTCCTATCAATAACAACACTTTCTACTATCTCATTTATTGAAATACCTCTCATATACTTTGTCTCTTGGTATTGTTTATTTACTTGAGATCCTATGTAATGAAATACATTGTACAGTATTTCGTCTTCTTCAATAATGTCTGCAAACATTTCTACAACTTCATCAGTAAACTTGTTCTGTTTATATTTTTCACTTAATACCTCGTTCAAGTTGTCCCCCCCCTTAAAACGTTGGTTAATTATTCCTAAAAATATATTACATTATTATAAGACGTATATCAAGTCATTATATATAAGACTTATATAAGGGCATTATATACAAGACTTATATATAAACTTTCACTTTAAAAAAACGAATAAACCTCATATATATCAACGCTTTTTATATAAGACTTATATGTAAGTCGCTTATATGCTTAGTACACAAAACATGTTAATATCAGATTTCATATAACTAACAATAACTATCGGATACTCATTTAAAAGATAGTATTTATGTAGAACTTTATCTGAATTTATGTTTTCAACATATGATATACCTAAAATATGATGCTATTATCATTTCATTTCAAATATACATCCTACATATACGCACTATATATAAGACTTATATAAAAACACATATAGATTAGGGTTTAATGTACTTTTATATTAATTTCATGTCAATATAATATTATCACAAATCCTTTTACGTCTTACTTGTAAGTCTTATATATACGCATTATAAATAAGTCTATAAAAAAAGAGTAATACTTAATAAAGTATTACTCTTTTAACTATAAAGTTTTATATAAAACACTTAGTTTATTGAAAAGAACTTCATAATCCTGTTTCTTATTTACCAACTCATTTCTCTCTCTGCTGTTAACAGAAAGGAAAGGGGATGTTAATGTCATATTATATTTAGTTATCTCTTTTATTAATTCCGTAGTTATTTCTGATATTTGCATGAATAACACATAAAATTGTGTTTCATTTTCATTCAATTGATTAGTTTTATAATTAAGTTCAACAAATTTGTCAGTATAAGTTGTCAATTTCATATCAATATAATCGCTATAACTAACATGTGAAGTCATTATGTTATTAAACTCAGCCACACTTGTTAATCTCTTTGTTAGGCATAGGTTTACTAAATAAATCCTGTATAATGCTTTAAATGAAATAACATATTTAGCTCTATTTTTTATTATTTGGATGTATTCACCGTATTTATTGATTAAATACCTTAATTGATTAGATTTTATCCTCAAAATTCTACTAACTTGTGCGGTATTATACGTTTTATACGGATCTAGAGCTGCAAACCTTGTTGGAATAATCTCATGTTCGTTACTTAACGTGTTAGTTACTTTATTATAAAGAAAGTCCGTTTCAAATTCACTTTGTATTATCTTTGTTATTAACCCATATTCTGTGTTCCAATTCCGCATTTTTTCACCCCTTACATCAAATTGTAACATGCAAAATATGAAATATACACAATTTTCATTTACTTTATTATGTTTATTTACTTATTTCTTTTATGATGTGAATTTTCCTTTTGTTTAACAAATACCGCAACAGAATTAAATGTAAGTATGTATAATAGATTGTTTCATCTATGCAAAAGTATATTCACTGTACATTTTATCTATTTTTGATACTCTAAACACATATGACGGAATACATATGACGAACCCTTTTTTTATCATTAGAGTTCGTCATATGTCCTCTTATCATTGTCGAAATACATATGACGAACTCTAATAACAAATCCTCACTTGATAACATTAGATTTTATTACTCACACCTGACGAAATAATATGTATCTTTAAACCAATAGTTCATAGGGGATAATGGGTTACTTTTTTGCAAATTTCAGTTAAAATATACACTAATCATTTTTATGTTCTGAACTGCTTAATTCATCCAACATTAATTACTTTCATTTCATGACAATTGCATCCGATTTTATGCAGATTTCCGTATATTATTTCCATATCAAGGGAGTGTTTAAAATTGAAAAAATCATTTGATCATGCCGTTAAATATATCGTCGGAGAGAATGATCGTGGAGTTTATTTTAATCGTTCTGACATTTTTACAGTCTTATTTTTATATGAACAACGAACAGTATCTCAAATTCAATTACGAAAATTTTACGAATTGATAAGTGGGGGACCTATAAGTCGAACCACATTTTCATCCAAGTTAACAAAGTGGGCAAAAATGAAATTAATAAAAAAAGAAAATATAAGTGTGAGAAAAAAGCGCGGCTTTACATTGGATTTCGTTTCTATAGCTTCAAAAGGAGCAGAGATATTACATCGTTTAAAATTAATTACTGATTGCAATACCTCGTTTGTTACCAAAAGGCAATATGAACACAATATAGCTATTACACAATTTGTGCTAAATCTACTTGAAGCAGAATCCCAAAATGAACATACCGGTGCAATTGTAGGTGGTAATGGAGATTATCTTTTTCCATTAAACTCAATTGTGAAGCAAAACTTACATTTACCCAACCTAATGTATTCCGATTCAAATGATGTTTACTTCTTATACGAAGATGAAGAGTATCGCGAAATGTTTCAGCCAGAACTTCAACCCGTTTCCTTCCAACAAGATTTACCTCAACTCGTTTATTCATTTCGTCCATCTAAAGAGTTTTATCCAGACTCAAAGGGAAACCCATTAATCATTCCTGATTGGGTTCTTACATGTAACGATTCTATTATCAATATTGAAGTTGATACAGGAACAGAAAACATTCCATTTCTAGAAAACAAACTAAAAAAATATCTTGATATCGCTGCTTCTAATCCGTCTAAACGGTTTTACGTGTTATTTTCAGTAATCGATGATTCTTATCACACAATTTCTACTTACAAAAAAAGAACTACACGTGTAACAAATTTAAAAAAAGGCTTTCAGCAATATACCACGTTTAAGTGTAGTGAATAACCTACATGTTTACGTATGCAATATGGGTGGATCAGAACTTGTAATAAACAATATTCTTCAAGAAATTCGCGAAATTAATAGTTTAAGCAAAAGTCTTCTGTTCAAAAAAATCACTGAACGTTTGAACATAAATTCTTCTTTCTCTTACTCGGTAGAGTGGATATCCAATAAAAACGAAATGCAAACGAAAGGGATTCAGCATTCTAAGCTACTTGAGCTAACAGATGACATTTTGGTATTACGAAAAAAAGCACCTGATGAAGAAAAAAAATCTGTAGATTACTTAGAAATATTGTGTATATTAACAATACTTAAGGTAGGGGAGGTTAACACACACTTAAAATTACAACAATTATCAGGATTGTTGGCCATGCAAAATCAACACCGAACACTAAACCCAATTAAAATTTTGGGGATATATGAAGCGGATGAATTAGAGCATGGGCAGCAAGCCATTTTTACTGATCTGTATCACAATTCCATAGCACCAGAGAATATATTATTGGCTACTTCTGCTGAATTGCTTAATTTCACCGCTGCTTTTTATTCGTTAAAAGAGAGGGTGAAACAAGAATTTGGAGAATGCAGTTCAAAAGAATGCTGAACTCAATAATGCACCAGGTAATGGGGAAGATCCCAAAACCGGAAAGAGCAAAAAAAATTCCTATACAGTTACAATCGACCTTACAAAAAGTTGGAAATATCGTTTAGCGGCCCGCTCATCTTACTATGTTGTGACATTACTACTTCTGCTAGCTTGGTATTTTGCTTTTAGAGGAATTTATAAATACGCTTCTTTCTGGTCAATACAAATGGGGGCTCCATTACCTACTTTAAGTATCTTCGGTAATCCATTTGAAACTAATTATTACATTGAAACCTTTTTTAGCTTTTGGATTTTAATTTACACTTGGCAACTATCAACCAAGGTTAAGACCTATCAGGAGATAAAGCGTAGATGGTTTATTTTTTCGATGATGTTAATTGGTATAGTTGCCCAGTACTTATGGGCGTTTAGTGTTCCATTAGCTAAAATATTTATTCCATTCTTACATTCGAAAGCTGGAGAAGTTTCACTTAATGACAAAGGATTAGAGGATACTATACTTTCAAATTTTAGTAATATCATGCACCTTGTATTTGCTATACCTGTAATTATTATTATTCTCGTACTCTTATGGCTCTTTAAGATTTTTTACGAGCATAAAAAAGAGCTTTTAGATGAATTCGGAGTGCGCCCATACGGGCATGTAGAGAATCTCCTTAGACAAGAGATGGGAGTCTGTGCTTAACTCATTTACCACCTTGCTTACCTAGAAGGGGA
>NZ_QJTG01000054.1:0-10454 GCF_003217275.1 Bacillus sp. 196mf | reverse complement strand
TACAAAGAATTGCATAAATTATTAGTCACAGCTTAAATGATTCCCCAAATTTATTCAGACCCGTTTCTGCTTTTTAAACTTTGCAACAGAACCTCGATTATTATAATCACAAAAGAATGAAGGCAAAACTAAAAGGCATGAGTCCGATACAATATCGAACTCATGCCTTTTAGTTTTGCCTAATGAAACAACCTGTCTAACTTTATGGGGTCAGTTCAAAATAAGCGTACTGTTTTTATTTTGCAGTTTTTAAGGAATCAAAAGCTAATTTATAATTTGGATGGTTAGTAACCTCATCAACGTATTCTACATATACTACTGTATCGTTAGAGTCGACAACAAAAATTGCCCGAGCTAGTAAACGTAATTCTGACATAAGGACACCATAGGATTTACCAAATGAAACATCCAAATGATCAGAAAGTGTTAATACGTTTTGCAATCCACTTGCGTTACACCAACGTTTTTGAGCAAATGGTAAATCTGTACTAATTGTAATAATTTTTACATTGTTAATATTTGATGCTTGTTCGTTAAAGTAACGAGTTTGCTGATCGCATACTTCAGTGTCAATAGATGGAACAACACTAATTAATTTAATTTGGCCCTTGTAAGTATCTAAATTTACTTTAGATAAATCGTTTGATAGTAATTCGAAATTTGGTGCTAAATCCCCGACCTCAACTTTATTTCCAATTAATTCAATTGGATTTCCTAAAAAATTCACCTTGTTCATGTAATATCCTCCTAGAAAATTTGTATTATTAACGCTTTACATATTGTTTATTAGGGGTATAAATAAAAAATTATTTTACTTAAAGACTAATAAACTATATAAACATTTTTTGTTTATATAGTGAAGGCGTTTAAGAACACTATATCAAATTTTTAAGAGAATAGCACATGAAAATTATTACAAAATTAAATAATAAAATTTCATTCGAAATGCTATGTATCTTATTTTTATAAAACAGTTTAACTTTTTGGGAATTACTTGATCAAGATTATACTCAATAAATATTTTCTAGAATAAAAAATTATTATTTGGGTATTATTTCATATACAATAAAATAATAAAAAACTTATAATGTTTATTTGGTTTAATGAAATTATATGCTATTATATGGACGTAATAAAAATTCATAGAGATTTTAAATGTAGAATAGAGATTAATATGTGTATTTTGAATTTAGGGGTATATAGATGTTTTTAGATGTAAATTACTTAGCGAGAGCTTATTATAATTAAAAAACATATAGAAAAAAAGAAACATTAAAAGAGATTGAAAAACAATTAAAGTCTATTCGAGATAAAGGGAAAAAGTCAAAATTTAATATGAAGTGAAATGCAGGAGTGTTATGAACATTGTTTAAAAAAAAAACAGTCTTTCATTAGGATTTAAGCAATGAAAAAATAAATGGATAGATTAAGGATTGTCAGTAAAAGTAGTAGATGGAGACAATTCATGAGTAGTGACGACGATTTCTAATGGAAAAGGAAAACAGGAATAATTATGAGCTAATGCATTATACCAAACCTTAATTCAAATACAAGATATTTTAACCGTTTACTATCATAAAAATAAAAGGTGAATCTAAGTTGACGGTAGATTTTCCTTTTATTTCTGTTACATGGAATCTTTATCTTAATTTAGCTGATATTATTTTATATAGAGTTATATTAGATAAAATGATATAATATAACTCACTTAAACCGAATAAACCACATGCGTTTATTCGGTTTAAGTGAGTTGCTATACAATGTGTTAGCGCAAGCCTTTTTTTAAATTGTAGTACATTGCAAGATTAAAAAATATATTTATTAAAGGATGTGAGTAGTTTGAAAAAGAGCAATAAAAATTCGAAAATTTTAGTATCAACATTATCCATAAGTACATTTTTAGCATTAAGTGGGCATAATATATATGCAGAAAATCAAAGTCTTAATACGTTTGATTTAGGAAAAAGTGCTAAGGTGTACAATAGTTTGTCAACAATTTTAGACCCTACATCTCAAATAAAAACATCATTACACGTATCATTTATTGAAGATCCACATAGTGATAAAAATATAGCTATTTTAAGTACTGAAGGAAGTAATATACCTGCTGGTAAAAAAATTATATCAAAAGAAGGTGATGATGGATCTGAGGCTGGTTATAAGAGTGCGATATTACAGTGGGCCTCCTTATACAATATATCGTTTGAAATCACAGAGGGAAAAGCAAAATTTTACAAAGTTGCTCCAGTGAATGCAATTGATAGCAAAAATGTGACTTCAACCGTTGGATATAAAATTGGAGGGAGTGTAAAGATATCTGACAATCCAGAAGGGTCGATTAGTGGAGATGCTACTTGGACAACATCTACTTCTTATAGTCAAAATGATTATAAGACCTTATTGGATACAGATACAGATAAAAAAGTCCAATGGAGAGTTCCATTTGTTTCTGCAATGAATCAAGGTTACGGACCATATACACAAGACTCTTATCATATTTACAATGGTAATCAGTTGTTTATGAAATCACGAAACGGATCGGTTTATGCACAAAATAATTTTATTTCTAGTGATGAAATGCCGCCTCTTGCATCTTATGGTTTTTCTCCAGGGATGATAGCTATAATTTCAGCAGAAAAAGATGATGATATTTCTGAGATGAAAATAAAATATGACCGTGTGTCGGATAACTATTGGATGGATTGGTATGGTGGTTATGGAAATAGACATGGTTGGGGTGTAATTGGTTGCTGGATGGGAACAAACTTCAAGGAACAACACCAAGTTAATTCTACACATCAATATAAGGTTGATTGGAAAAATCATAAATTACAAGAAAAATAAACTTTAAGAAATAAATCAATTAATAATATCAGAGGATGCTAGTTTAGATAATTTTTCAGTTTAGGAATATGGTAGTCTAAGCAAATTAGACATTTTTATTCGTGGGTGTTCTAATTTGCTTTTTTATATTATAAAAAGTGCTAAATGAATACCAGTAGGAGTAAATCTACATTTTATTATTTTAAAACAGAAGACTTATTTATCAAAAATGTGAAGTTTTTTAAGTGGGAGATGCATATCAGGAGACATAATTCTAATCTTTTGTATTCTATTAAGAAGAATAATAGAAAGTTAGGTATTATCATCTTAAAAATAAACAATATAAATTCCGAATCTATTTGAATGAAAGGTAAGAATCTTAATTACAAAAATAGGATATAGTCAATCTTGGTAGAATTGATTCCTTTCTAGTCTAGATAAAAAAATGTGTGAGGTAACAGGAAGAGACTAACTTATTATTCTTAATCGTCTTAGCTTACGAAATTAAAAAGGAAGAATGAGAAATAAAGCAATATTTCACTTCAAGCCACTTAAAATTAGAATAGTCAAATTCCCAGAGGGTTATGAGGTAATGGGACGCTCTAAATTGAGACGAAGGTGAAAAAACAATAAAAATAGGATCTTCTGCCGGAATGATAAATAAAAAAGTATAGGAAGCAAGTTGTAGTTTTCTTAAGATTACCAAAACAAAAACGAAAAATTTAAATCTTCGTGAATGGAATTGTTCTTCTTGTGTTATAAATAGGTGGCTTCAGAGAAACGAAGCTGTCTAGGGACTACTTAATTATCCTAATCAAATAGAAATTGATAGGTTTCCCTTCGATTTTAAACAGTACGTTAAGGTATAAAGTGGTGAGTAATTTAAAGGGGATTATTTATTTTTCATGGTCGATACTTTTTAATATAAATTTTTTATTTTGTAAAAACTATTGAAGAACGCTCTTTTAAACGTGTAAACTATATCGATTTATTTAGTTTTATCAGAGAAAAAAAAGAATAATTAACTATTCTTTTTTTCTCTAACAACTAAACCGTATAATAAAATATCAACAACTTCATTAAGAGCTTCATATACAGTAATTCGATTTTTTAAATAAAAATCTTTATCTAAGATAGATTCAATAGTATAAATAACAGTTTTCATAATTAAAGAAACATTTTTATTAACTATAGTTTCTTCTTTAATTGCTTGTTCAATTAGTTCACGTATATTATTTTCATCTTCTTTTAAAAAATCATCCATTTTAATCCATTGTTCAGGATGCTTTTGTTTCATTTGATTTAATACATTAAAATCAATAAATTGATAATATTTAGGAACTACCTTTAAAAAATGGCTGATTTTTTCAACAGAAGTTAGAGTTGTATCATTTTTTATTTGATTATATTGAAGTTGCATTTGTTCAATTGTTATATCTATTATATTATCTAATATTTCAGACTTAGAATCAAAATGCTCGTATATTGTTTTTTTACTAATTCCTAAACGAAGTGATAAATCATTGACAGAAAATTTAAGTCCCTTTACTTTTGTTTCTTCTACAAAAGCATTCATTATGCGCTCTTTAATTTTAAAACAGCTCCTTGTTATAGGTTTTGTGGTATATATGCATATATAAACTACAAAAACGAAATTGGTTTTCTTACGATAATTATACTAAATCTCATTAAATTTGCAAGATGTTAAATCATGGTTAATATACAATGAGGAATTATTTAAATACATTACATTTAATTTGTATTTCAAAATATTTTATAGATCAAATTATCAATAACAATTAAAATTACAACTAAACCTTGTAACATTAATCAGCCTGTACTAAAATGTAAAAAAATATTTTATGAGATCACTTTAAAATTCGAGGAGAACCTATGGCTAATGTAATAAAAAGAAGACATACATATCAATATGCACAGATACATAATAAGCCTTTGCAGTCTGATTTAAAAGACTTAAGAGCAATAGGTTTATTATCTCACCTAATGAGTTTGCCCAATGATTGGGTAATATATAAAACACAATTGCATAAAAAATTTAGTAGAAAAAATATAGACGCTGCATGGAAGGAGCTTGCTAACAAGAGTTATATTATAGGTTTTAATTGTTATGTAAATGGCAAGAAACAATCATTTTATAATGTTTCAGATATACCATTTAATGAATCCGAATACATTCAGTTTGTAGAGGAAACGATAAATGAATTATTAGAGTCCGGAGTATCCATTAAATCATTTAGTTTAATGAAAGATGTAAATTTTATTATTACAAATTGTTTAGAAAATATATTGGAAAAATATGATTTAAACTCCCCGGTAACAGAAGATAAATTATTTATATCATGCCAAGAGTCGAGTAATATACAAGGGAGATATTCCAATGAAATACAAAAAAATGAAATAGGTCAGATGAATAATGAATTTAAAAACTCTGATGAATTACAATTTATAATTGAAGAGTTGAGAGTAGCTACTCAGGATGAATTGTCAATAAATTCTTTTAATTTAGTACTTAGAAAAGTTTTGGACAAATATAAACAGGGAAAAATAAAAAATAGTTTTAGAGATTATTTTGTAACAGCTTTAAATACTAAAATGGAAGAATTAGAATTTCAGAGAGTGAAAAAAGAAGCTAAAGAATCCTTATTCTATAAAAATAAACAAAAAAATGATAAAGAATATAAGGGAAACATCATGTTCTATAATTGGTTAGAACAGTAGAGGTATCATTTAATTGTTCAAAAACAACAAATTGCATTAGTTTATGAACTGGTTGTATATGAACTCGATTAAATATCTTTAAGAAGTATTAAAACAACAAAAAGAGGGTATTTTATATTAATTAAACTTATTATATACAAAGTACTTACAGGTCACTTTATATATATGGAAAAATGATACAGTGTAATGTTGAGAAGAAATTTGATATGATTTTAGTAGATTTAAAATATATAAACCAATATAGTTTATTCTGTTCAAGAGGTTCCTTTTAAGACATAGTAATAGAAGTTATATAAGTTTCTATTGAGGAGAGAGTTATGATTTATTTTAAGAAGTTTTTAAGCAGTATTAGTTCTCTTTACAGTTTTTGTATTTTTAGGTCTGTTTTTTCTTTTTTGGGACAAAGTCTGGACATGAATTTCGAGTAATATTAGCCGAAAGTATTTTGACTTCTCAACATCCCAAATTAGTCAAGTATACCTTTTTGACTCAAGAAGAATTGGGCACTTTTAAAAAAAATAAATAATGCTAACTGGTCTAATAGCGTTGAGAACAATAAAGGTTTTACTAAAAGGAAACTAGATGAGTTAAAAAAACAGATTTAGTAATTGATATAGAACAAATCAATAGTGTAAAGGATAGTCACTTTCCTTTTAAAAGGACAATGATTACAATTCATAACCCATTTAATATTCGTTTAGTTGGTTAACAAGGTTCATAAAGTGTTAATAAAGGGGGGGATTGGAGTAATGGCCAAAAGACATGATGCATTTATAGCTATAAATGCAAGTGGTTTTAATGATGAAACAGGAAGAGGGGGAGGGAAAGAAGCAACAGAGGTTGTTATTGAAAATGGCAGAATATCGAAAACGAATCAAGATGACAAACTCCTGCAATAGGTGCAGGATTGACTAAATATGGCGAAATGATTACAGGTAGTTATTCTGCGCAAGAACTAATTGATAAAAATGTTGTTTATGCAGCTGGTATTATGCCTCAATTAATCGTTAATAGCAAAAAAATGATTACATCAGGAGAGGGTAGATCCTCTCTGCTACTTCATATTTATGGGGAAAAATCAGAAATACTCCGTCTACTTTATCACATGAGGACCGTTTTATGCTGAATTGTTGGATAGTAAAAAAGAATTCTAATCAGAAAATTAAAGTTAAGATAAACGGAAAGTATATTAATAATAGTGAAGTTAGTAACATCTTGAATAATATGTATTAAACTAAAAATGATTTGTAATTAATTACATGGATAATTAGGGGAATATTTTAATGCTAGAATATTTTATAACAAAAAATGTAATGCTAAATATATAATTTTTTTAAAAAAATTCGTGAAAATGATTTGCTATATTCATCAGGAAATTTAGAAAAAAAGGTTACAAATTCTTAAATAACGAAGGTGAAGAATTTGTAACCTATAAGAAGATATGTTAATTCGGATTTGAAAGAAAGTTTCGTAATGTTGGAAAGGAGTATATATTTATAAAATGAAAAAAGGTAACAAAAGTTTTTTAAAAATTTTAGTACTTCTTTTTGTTACTCAAGGGTTTCAAGTAGGAGTATGGGCTTCTTTAATAGGTGATTTACAATGTAATTGCGGTATGGGTGATAAGCAATTAGGGATACTTTTAGTAATACAGTCTGTGTCAGGTATTTTCGGATTATTGTTAATGATACTTTTTGCTCGAAAGTTATCAAAAAAATTAATTCTCTTTTTGGGAGTGGGTGGGACAGGAATATTTTATGGTTTATTATCTATTACAAAGAATTACGATATATTAATTTTTGTATTTGTGATAGGTGGGATTTTAATGGGATTTCTTGATTTTATCGTTAATAGGTTAGCGGGAGATTATGAAAAAATTTACAATTCTAAAATCATGCTAAAACTACATGCTAGTTTTAGTGCTGGTACCGCCTTGGGAGCACTTTCAAGTGGAGGATTATTATTTTTGGGATATAGTTATGAGTTTATTTATATAGGAACGGGAACGTATTTAATAATTGTAACTCTAATTAATATAAGAAATACTTTTCCTGAACCTGCTGTAGTAGGAGGAATGGAACTAGCTCTAAAGAGATATAGTACTTCTTTTCGATTTGAACCGCCTGTATTAGCTGCCATATTATTTATGGGGAGTACTTTTTTTATTTATACTGCATTTGAAAATTATTTATCGATTTACTTAAGAGATGTTATGCAAGCAGATTCTTTTTTAGGAGGGATTGAATTAGCTGTATTATATTCTGCAAATATGCTAGGTCGTATTCTTGGTAGTCGTATAGCAAACTTTATTGGAAATTATAAACTATTAGCTTACTCGGGGTTTATTTGTTTATCAGGGTTAGTTTTGTTTGTTTTTTCAAGGAATTTATTATCCTCGATGATTGGTTTGATGTTCGTTGGCATTGGTGGATCTACTTTTATACCACTTTCCTTTTATATAGCTAATCATAAATCTGATAATCCAGATAAGGCTGTATCACTTTTATCTGGTACTGGTTATATTATGCTAGTTGTTTCTCCTCTTTTAATAGGGTTAACAGCTGCAAGTTTTGGTTATCGTGTCGCATTTTTAATTTTAGTTATTGTACAGATAAAAATAATGATATTAATAATTGGTAAAAGGATATTTTTGAAAGGTACTCTTGATTGATTATAGAGTATTTTTTTTATAATTAAACATTTATTTTTTAGATGATATTTGAGTTTTATTCCGTAGAATATAAAAATCAAGATTCAATACACTTCAAACTTGGACTTTTCGGATACAGAAAAAAGGGAGGGAAGAGTGTTTAATGAAAGCGATTGAGAGAAGGAAAAGAATTTTAATATTAAAAGAGCAGTATTGTAGTAGTTGTAATTATAATATTACTCCGTATACCTATTGTACCCTACACTGTAAAATAGGTATACGGAGTAATAAATTTAGACAAAAAAATATTTGGGTTTAAAAAAAAGAAGGATACATTTGAGGGGAAATGGGATAAAAAATGCAAGCTTGCAATTGAGTTATATGAGCAAGGAATGGAATATCCGAATATAGCAAAAGAAGTGAACTGTCATATTAGTAGCTTGTACAGAGAACTAAGGAAGAGAGGGTTGTTAAAAATACCCTAATGAAAATAGAATTAGAATATTGAAGGTTTTTTGTTTACTATAGTTTTGGATAAAGAGATTAGAAATTATTAATCTTTATATTAAATTTAATTTTTATTTAATAGTACTAAGATTTTAGATTTGGCTTTAATTGAGTTTCGGGATATGGGAAGACCTTCATTAAAAAATAATGAAGGTCTTGTGAAATAGAATTTCATATGCATAGTTGCTACAGTTATAAACTTTTTCGGTTTATGTGGTTTATAACTGTAGAAGTAGGGTTAAAATAAATTTAACATAAAATATTTGCTTTGTAAATATTTTATGTTAAATTTATTTTAAAGTATAAAATCAGGTACCGATAAATAGAAATTATATAGGAGAAGGATAGCCTGAGCGGAACATGCGGATTTATTATATTAGGAACTTAATTTTAAAACAATATTACATATAATATAAAAAATTAACAGATATGAATAAAGGCCTATACTTACGTTTAACGAAAAGAAATATCTATATAAATAAATTATTCCTGGTAAATTTAATTGAAAACAAGTGTAAATCCCAAAAAATTTATTTAGATGCAGGAGAAAGAAGTAGCAATAGGTAATGGGTGGATACAAGATATGAAAACGGATGTTAGTTATTGTGAAGATGTTTTAATTTGTGAGGCCGTTGCTTGTGGGTAATGTAAACAAGTACAAATAATTCTAATCAATATAACGATTGGTTGTTTTTATTTTGTATATAATCAGTATAAAAACAGAAAAAGCATTCAAACAGAAACATTATCTCCAAATATCATTTTTATAACTGTACTTTTGGGAAGTCGAAGTTGAAATTATTAAGTTGATTGGCATACACCGCTGTTTTCAAGCGTATTCGTATTTTAGATTTAACTGCATTTCAGCTTCCAGATATGTTTTTATCCATTTATCCTGGGGGGAGAGGTAGTCATACAGGTGGGTTAAAAATCAAACTTGAATATGACTTATTAGGCGGACAGTTCCTACATATCCATACGGGTTCAGGTAAACAGTATAATCGAACTTATAGGTCTTTGTGTGTCCCAACTATGGCACAAAGTGATTTATGTATACGTGATTTAGGGTGTTTTCACTTAGAAAATCTTTAAAATATACCAGATAAAAAGGCTTACTATATCTCTCGTATTAAATCAAATACATATATTTATCAAAAAATACTATCTCTGATTATTTTCAAGATGAAAGAATAAAGAAAAGTACAAGGTGTATGCAGATAGATATGGAGGTTTTAATGAATTACCTTCAACAAGGCCAAACATAATCTTTCTTGGAAATATTATGTTGTAGTTGGGTACCGTGGATAAAGTATTGGAATTTACGATAGAGGAGAAAATGGTGGTGGAAGGAACACTATAGTATAAGGTTCGTAATCTGAAGGATGTTTATCGGCAAAAATGCTGTTTCATATACCATTAAAAAATACTAGAATTTTTTAATGGTATATATTGAATCAATTATATCAGGATGATAGTATGTATATTACACTAGAAACCTAAAAAACTTTTTTATTTTTAAAAGTTTATGAAGGGTGGACTATTTTATAGGAGGAGAGAAGAACATGAAAAAATTTATACCGAAAGTACTAACGACAGCTGTGTTAATTGGTTTGATTGGAGAGCCGATTATAGGGAGTCCGTTAACGACTCATGCGGCACCAATTAAAGGAACAGAAAAGCCTAAAGAAGAAAAAGAAAAGAGAGAGAAAGAGAAAGAGAAAGAGAAAGAGAAAGA
>NZ_QJTG01000053.1:0-10835 GCF_003217275.1 Bacillus sp. 196mf | reverse complement strand
GATGAAATTGGGTATTTACCAATTGATCCGGAGGATGCAAAATTATTTTTCCAACTCATTGATATGCGTTATGAAAAACGTAGTACGATTTTAACTACGAATGTAAATTTCAAATCATGGGATGAAATCTTTCAGGACCCTAAAATAGCTAATGCCATACTAGATCGTGTATTACATCACGCTACCGTTGTTAGCATTGTAGGACAATCATATCGAATTAAAGATCATTTTAGTAAAGAAAATGATTAAATTTGTACATACTTAAACAAGTGAAAATGTACATGATCATCTTGACATTTACATACCAGCTTAACAAAATGCCTATTCAATCATTTGTTAAACTAAATTTAAATAAAGAAGGGGCGTTTAAAATGAATATTTCTAGAAAAATAGAGGTTGAACAGTTACGAGATAGGAAGAGTGAGCTATTTGATAAAGAGGTACTTAACATATTAAATGGTCAAGTTATGTATGAAGAATTTAAAAACGAAAAGCTAATGGGTAATTCTGATTATGCCCCATTTAATGAGGCAATGTGTGTGAACTCGGCTACTACTCAAGTTTTTAATGAAGAGTTTATTAAAACAAGAGCGAAAGGACATAACAGTTCAGTAGAAAGTTATATAAAAAAGGTTATAGATCCGTTAGAAAACCTTTTTACGAAAAAGTATAAATGTATTGTTCTATGGTTTGGTGAAGATATGTTTTGCCAAATGAACCTACTTACCATACTTTCTCACCTTGAACAGTCTGCTTATGAAGGGAAGGTATACTTAAATAGCTTTAGAGAGGATGAATTTAAAGTAAATCAAATTGAACTTGAATTGGGGAATTATTCTTCTATATACAATGAAGTATTAGTAAACCATAAAAAGACCTCTCATAAAGTACCACCTGTAATGTATCAGGCTATAGACTTATTTTTAGAAATGTTAACAGAAGATAATGCAGTAATGAAATTCATCTCTAAAAATAAAGATTTATCAACTCGTGAGTTATTAATAAAGTTGTTTTATCTTTTTCCAACAATCGGATATGGGGATACTCAGTACATAGAGCTGATTAATAAAATAAAGAAGAAAGCTACACCAAAAATATAGGTGCAGCTTTCTTCTTATAATTGCTCAAGTAATTCTAATTCTTTTTCTACAAATAGCATTAGTTCTTTAATTGTTTCACCAGAAAAATCAAAACGAATACCGGCTGCATCATACACTTCTTTTATAGATTGCGAGCTTCCTAGTGATAATGCCTTTTTATAATTTTCTAGTGCTTGTTTAGGTTCCTCTTTATATTGTTTATACATTTGTAAAGCGCCAAGTTGGGCGATCGCATATTCAATATAATAAAATGGTACTTCAAAAATATGGAGTACAGGTAACCAACTCGTTGCTATCCAGTTTTCGTAACCATCAATATGTATGACGCTAGACTGATAATGTTTTTGAAGTTGTAAGTATTTTTCATTTCTTTCTTCAGAAGTATGAATTGGATTTTCATACAGCCAGTGTTGAAATTGATCGACAATAAGCATAACGGGTAAATATGAAATAACATCTTTAAAGAAGTTAATTTTTGCTTGTTTTAAATCTTTTTTGTCTGTATAGAAGGTATCCCAATAATTAAGCGAGAATAACTCCATTGTCATACTGGCTAGCTCAGCTGTTTCAGCTGGAATTTCTATATACTGTCGTAATTTTAATGGTTTTATGAGTTCGTTATGAATACTATGACCCATTTCATGTATAAAAGTGACAATATCATCTTGTGTATAATTTAAGTTCATAAAAATATAAGATAATTGTGAAGCTGGTAAGTACTCACAAAAGCCACCAGCTGCTTTTCCTTTGCGGCTTGTTAAATCAAGACAATTGTGTTTAGACATTCGGTTTAAAAGTGCTGAAAATTCAACATCTAGTTTATTAAAGATATGAGTGCTCTTTTTAATTAAATCATTTTCATTTGCAATAGGTTTAAGTACTTTTTGATCTGGAGTTACAGCTGATACATCCCACGGGCGAAGCGTATCAACTTGCAGTTTATCTTTTTTCTCTAGCAATATTTTATCTTTAAGAGGCACAACATACTTACGTATGGATTCAGCTAGTTCATAGCAATCTTTCGCTGAATAATCAAAACGCTCGTATTTTTTGAACATATAATCGCGATAATTCTCTAGTTGAATATTTTTTGCTTTTTGATGGCGAATTTCAATTAATTGATTTAATATGTTTTGGAGTTCTTTTTCAACAGATAAAAATTTTTCAGAAATAATGGTTTTTGCCTTTTTACGGGTGTCACGATTCGAATCTTGTAAATAGGATTGTAATTCTGTTATCGTTTTTTCTTCTCCGTCCCAAATTCCACTTAATCCTCCAGTGATTTCAAAGTACTCTGTGATTAATTTGTCTTCCTTTATTTCTAATTCAATATTTTCCTCACAAAATAACTTTTGAGCGTTTTTTATTTTTGTATCTAATAAACCATATACGTTAGAATCTAATTCCATTCGAAAAGGTGACTCTAAATATTTATTATCCAATAAATTTTGGTACCGCTTTAAAAGTGGCTTTACAAATTGTTGATCATGTTCAAAAGTATCCTTTATTTCTTCATCATCCGTATTACATTGAAAGGCGATGTAATGTGATCTTACTTGTTCTTCTCCGTCCCAAATTACTTTTGACTGCTCTTTTAACCAATTTTCAAGGTCTAGTTTTGAAGAAATCATTTTATTTAATAAAGTCGAAAGAGTTTTGTCCAATTGTAGTACATTACTAATATCAATCGTATTTACACGTTGCATTATATATCCCTCACTTTTTATTTATTCATAGAGATATTCTATTTATTAATTGTAATTTCCTTGTTAAGTGGGGAAAATGTGAAATAATGTTAAATTTAATAATTAAAGAAGGTATTTATATGTCAAAGTAAAAAGTTTATCGTAAATGAAAATGTTTGGAGGGGTGCTACATGAGAAAGGGAAAGAAGTTACTTGTACTTTTATTTCCATTTGCTTTATTATGTGCCTGTGAGAATGACATTGAAGATGCTAAAAGTGAAGATTCTATAGTGATGGATATTGCCACAGCAGCGGTAAAGGAGGAATCTTTTTTTAGTGCTGCTATAAGAGATGAAAAAGAAAGGATAGTAGATTTAGAGATTGCTGATAGCGAAGATAGTAACGAAATAAAAAATGATATTAATAAAAGATTGGTGATACAAGGTGTAACGTCTTATAAAATCAATATAACTCAAAGAAATAGAGAAGTTGTAAAGGCAGAGAGTAGATGGAATCAAGTTTTTGGACATATATTTGATGATGTATTCAGAAAAAATGGATATGAAGGGTTTGGTATTCAGCAAATAAATTATAAAAAGAATCAACCTGTTACCATTGATATAAAAACTAAGATTAGCGATGATGAAGTAGGGGCGAGAGAACTTGGACAGAAAATAGAAAAAGAAGTTGAAGTTGTACTTAAAACAGAAGCAGTAAAGAAATGGATTGAAAATGATTCATATGCTATTGGGATTTACGATATAGATGATCGGAAAATTAACTAATTGAGGAATGAATGCTATATGAATAGAAAACCGATGGAATCAAATATAGAATTGCTGAAGGAGGTGTAAAATGTATAAGTATTTACATATTTTAAATGACATTGAAAATAAGATTCAAAATGGAGGTATAAAAGAAGGAAAGAAATTACCGTCTATACGGTCACTCGTTACGCAATATGAATGTAATAAGGCAACAGTTATACGTGCGCTTCATGAATTAGAAAAGCGTCACATTATATATTCTGTCCCTCAAAGTGGATACTACGTTGTTAAGAAATCTGGGAGTACCATAGAAAATAACGAGATAATTGATTTCGCTTCTTCAGCACCAGATCCAGATGTTTTCCCATATTTAGATTTTCAGCATTGCATTAATAAGGCTATTGATACTTATAAAAATGATTTGTTCGTATACGGAACACCGAAAGGGTTACCATCTTTAATTCCAGTCATTCAAAAACAGTTGGCAAATTATCAAGTGTTCACGAAAGAAGACAATATTTTTATAACATCAGGTGTGCAGCAGGCGCTTGCTATATTAACTTCTATACCATTTCCGAATGGAAATGAAACTGTATTAATTGAACAGCCAACATATCATCTATATATTGATTATCTAGAAATAAATAAAGTTCCTGTAATCGGTATTAAACGTACGAATGAAGGTATCGATTTGAATGAATTGGAGCAAATATTTCAAACTGGAAAAATAAAATTCTTTTATACGATACCGAGATATCATCATCCGCTTGGAACTTCTTATTCTAAAGATGAGAAAGAAAAAATCGCACTATTGGCTAAGAAATACAATGTATTTATAGTGGAAGATGATTATTTAGCAGATTTAGAAACTGATTCAAAAGCAGATCCGTTATATAGCTTGGATAATTGTAGTCATGTCATATATTTGAAAAGTTATTCGAAGATTATTTTTCCTGGTTTACGGGTTGGAGTTGCAGTCATCCCACCATCCATTGCAAATGCGTTCTATACATACAAAAAGATACTAGATATTGATAGTCCAATGATTTCTCAAGCGGCTTTAGAAATTTATATAAAGAGCGGTATGTTTGAACGTCATAAAAGTAAAATTAATTCTTCCTACTACAATAGATCAATAAAACTAGCAGAAACATTAGAAAAAGTGCAAAATGAAAATCCATCATTATTTACATATAATAGACAAAACACATTTGGAATACACACTTGTTTAGAAATGCAGAAAAACACAGTTACAGAAACACTTATACAAAAATTAGGTGACATTCAAATAAGTGTCGATACTATTGATAAGAATTATATGAGGAATTTTCCTAAAGAAAAACTGTTAAAGTTAAATGTTTCGAATGTAAAAGAAGATAAGATTGAAGAAGGTATTCGTAAAGTAATTGAGGAAATCAAGCAATTAAGACAGTTTAATTTTCAGTTTAGAAAAGAATAATTTGAATTAGGAGGTTCGTTGTGAGGCGCAAAATCATTCTCTTGTTTGTATGTAGCGCTATAGTGGCAGGTGCAATTGTTGTGATTACATAGTATAAAAAAGAGGATCAATGCATAGCAGTTGCTAAGTATTCAAGAGGTATTATCGTAGATCAAAATAACGAACCTATATTTAATGTGAAAATATATGAAGATTCAATTGAAAGTAAGGAACGCAGTATTTCAAATGTACAAGGTGAATTTGAAATACTAGATGGGGTTTGTGGTGAGATTGTTTTACAATTAGTTACTCCTGATAGAGAAATCTATACGAGAAAATATGATAGGAAGTATATACCAGAAGTAATAAAGCTGAATTATAAAAATAAAAGTGAATAAGATGAAACCATTACAGAGAAAAGTAGCAGTTGTGGCCGGAGCAATTATATATGTAATTGGATAATTATATATTTTTTAAGAGCACTCTTAGCAAAGAGTGCTCTTTTTCATCAATGTAAATATTTACTTATCATCTTTTTAAAGTGATTTTTATCATAATTTACATATTGCATAGCTGTATTTCGTATTGGATCTCCAGCATAAAATCTTTCATACAATTCGTGTCTAGATCCTAAGGGGCTTCCGATGGTATCCCAGGCTAACTTAAATAATTTTGTGCGTTGTTCGGCATCTATATTAGTTCCTTTAAAGTACTTTTTCAATAAATCAGCTATAGGACTCTGGAAGTCATTTGAGCTCGAAGGAAGTTGAATGAACCCACCTGCTCCAATTAATTGTAAAATTTCTATTGCACGGGGATAATATTTGGAACCAAGATTCCTTGCAGTTTCGATATATTTAAAATTCGGCAAATAAGTTTTCGTTTCATTTGTAGTACCTTCAACTTCAGCAGCAATTAAAAGTGCGCGAATTGTTTCGATTTGCATAATTAATTCCCCAAGCTTCTCTTGAACATGCAAATAAGTAGTAGCACCGATCGCTTCAGCAATTTCACAAGCAATTGCAGTTATAAATTCTAGTTTTACTACTAATCGTACAATTGCTTGATGATAAGCTAAACTACTAGAAGCTATATCTGACTTTAATTTCCATAATGCTTCAGGGTTGTTATACAGTAAGACACGTTCCCATGGTACAAATACATTATCAAAGATTAATAGTGCATCCATTTCATCGTACTGTGAGCTAAGAGGGGAATCAACTGTACTTGAGTTTGCATTCGCAAATGGTTCTCTACAAACCATATGTAATCCAGGGGAATTGGCTGCCACAATGAGAAAGTGAGCTAAATCTTTTTGAGTATCAGTCAGTTTTGCTAATGGATAGATTAATAAATCATTTGAATAAGGAGAAGCAGTACCTACCATTTTTGCACCATTTAAATAAATTCCATCAGAAGTTTCCTTCGTAACTCTTAGTAACCCTAAATTTTTTGCATTCAATATTGATTCTGTAGAACGATTTATTTGTGGGTCACGTTGAACTACACTTAAGAACAAGTGATTATCTCTCGCTTTTTCATAATAAGATGTAATTTTATCTGGAAACTGTGCATCGAATTTTTTATAAAAATATCTTGATACGTACCAGCCAGTAAGTCTCGATCTTGCATAATCAGATAATCTACTCATTACACCGTCTGTAGCATAACTCCACGTTTCAAATGCAGTTCTTCTCATTAATAATTTATTATAGGAATTCGGAACTAAAAATGCAGTATGAACAAATTCTTTCGTTTTTGGGCTCACATATCCAATAGAATCTCTTCGTATGGGGTCATCAAACAATGTAAATAAATTAGAAATGGTACTTAATGTACCTGCAAAATGTTTGTCTGTAGTTACATCTACTTTTTGTCCATAGAGCCAAACGTTACGACCATCTTGTAAGCTCTTTATATAGTAATCCTTCAAATTTTGCATATTTCCTCCTTTTAAAGGCTACTCATATATTTGTACATCTTTTAATGGTGGGGAATATACGTGAAATGTTATTGCTGTTGAATCTGTAGCGTTATACATTTTATGCACAGTATCTTTTTTTACTGTGAAAATATTTCCCTCTGTAAACTCTTCAATCCGCTCGCTATTATTTTCGTACGTTATATTTTGTAGCGTACCATTGACTATTAGTATACATCCTACAGATATTCCGTGATCGTGCACAAAAGTCTTTGCTTTGCTGGGGAATTTTAATACTAAAATCTCTACAAATTCAGACTGATAGATAACGTTCCTTCCGTATTCAAGATTAACTGGTGAAGTAATAAAAGGAGATATTTTATGAAGTGAAATATTTAATGATTGAATAGCGTGTATTAAATTGACCGTATCGTAGTTACATAGGTTATTAAACGTTTTTTGTATGTTATGAATCAATTGCATGTAAAACTTCCTCCTAAGCATGTACAGTAAAAGAAAACCTAATCTAATATTATATAGTGAGTATTGAATTACATAATATTGTATTGAAACATTTCCGAAAAGTGACTTCTTTTACTTAGGAAGTTTATTCAATTTGAAAATTGTGGTAATTTGTTCCGTTAAAATGATATGCTTGAACTATATATTTTTTATCCCGTTAAATCCCGACTGGTGAGGGCTGATAATCAGTGAAGGATGAACAAAACCCCCACTGATTAAAGTTTCACTTTATTGGAAAGGTGATGAAATAAATGGCAGTTCTTTTAGTGGAAAATCTATATCAAATGTCTATTGTTTTACTGATTTTATGTTCATTTTGTTTTTATAGATATTTAAAGAAAATAAAAAGGGAAAGAAAGCTTACAGGTTTTGAAATTACGATGTATATCGTGACACAACTTGCGTATTTCATTTGGGCGGCAACAACTTTTCTTAAAATGTTATCAGAATAGTAATTTTAAAGTATTAGACGCTGAACAGAAATGTACAGGAGCATTAAAGGTATAAACTTGGGCAAGGGTAATTTATCATCTATTAGGTAAATAAATTTAGTCGAAATCTAGATGGATAACAATATTACTTATAACATCTTTATAAAAAGAGAGGATATAAATGGAACAATATAAGTTAATTGTAAAAGGGCCTAAACAACTTGAGTGGGAAACAAATGAAATTAAGGACATACAGGACGATGAAATTATCGTTAAAACAATCGCAGGAGCGATAAGCATTGGGGCCGAGTTACCACAGTATAATGGATCCGATGTTACAGATACGAATCCTTTTTATCCAAGAAAAACTGGATATGAAAGTTATGGTGAAGTGATTCAAGTTGGTAATAAAGTAACACATGTAAACGTAGGCGATAAAGTAGTTTCTTTTTATGGACATGAAACGATAGGGATAGTTAAGGGTTATAAAGTAATTCGAGTGCCTAGTTCTATACAACCTAAAGTTGCTTTATTATCTATTCTTTCGTGTGATGCTGCTAAAGGAGTGTTGAAACTAAACCCGCGACAGGATGAAAAAGTACTTATAACTGGAATGGGAGTTATTGGTTTACTCGCTTTTTATTTCTTAAAATACTATGTAGGCGTTGAGCACGTGGATGTTGTTGAGCCTAATAAAAATAGAAAAGATTTTGCAAAGAAGTTTGGTGCGAAAAACATATATGATTCAGAAGAGAAAATAATAGAAACATATAATTATGGTTTTGAATGTTCTGCTACAAATAGTGGGTTCCATACTTTGCAAAAAGCTCTTAAAACTAATGGTGAAATATGTATACTGTCTGATGGTAATATAGAAGAACTAACATTAATTGCTAACTTTTATCAGAAAGAATTGCAAATCATTGGATCAAGTGACGGATACGATTATCAAAAGCATGCAGATTGGTTTTTTAAAGAAATAGGAAAAACACCATTTATAGAAGAGATCTTTCAACATGAAATACATTATACTTCACTCATAGAATGCTTTGATGAATTGAGTTTAGGGATAATTAAACCATTAAAAGTATATGTTTCATATGAATAACGAAAAAAATAAGCAAATATTTGTCACATACCTTACAAATGTTTCGTCACATTTATGATTACTAAATGAGGAGGAACATATATGAAAATATTTGTAGCAGGTGCAACTGGTGTAATAGGACGTTCTTTATTGCCAATGTTAATAAAAAATGGGCATACAGTTTTTGCGATGATCCGTAATACTTCGCAAGTAGAAGCAATGAAAAAGATTGGTGCCATACCAGTAATAGCTGATGTATTTAATAGAAAGGCTGTATTTTCTGTATTAGAAGAAACAAATCCCGATGTAGTTATTCATCAATTAACGTCATTGTCTTCATGGAATTTTGAGGATAATGCAAAAATTAGAACAAAAGGCACTCGTAACCTTGTCGATGCCGCTAAAAATGTAGGGGTACAGAAAATAATCGCTCAAAGTATTTCATGGGCGTATGAATCAGGGGATACATTTGCGACTGAAAAAGACTCACTACATATTACTGCTTCTATGCCTCGGCAAGTCACTGTTAATGGCATATTGAAATTAGAAAAAGCTGTTACTGAGTTACCTGAATCGGTTATACTTCGTTACGGCACATTATACGGACCAGGAACATGGTATGCGGAAAACGGATTAATAGCAAATCAAGTTCGTAATAATGAAATTATCGCATCAGACGGGATAAGCTCGTTTATACATGTTGAAGATGCTGCAAGAGCTACTATGCTAGCCCTTAATTGGCCTTCAGGAATCGTAAATATTGTAGATAATTATCCAGCAACTAGTAAAGAATGGTTACCAATATATGCAGCAGCGATAGGGGCACCTCAGCCTAAAGTTCAAGATGGGAAAAATAGTTGGGAAAGAGGAGCTTCCAATAATAAGGCACGTAAAGAGTATGGATGGACACCTTTATTTCCATCATGGTCTGAAGGATTTAACAACTTAATAGGTAAGTAAAACACACCTTTGATGGGAATGATAGTAAAATACACCATTAAAGGATTGGGTAGTTATGAATATAATTTTGGAAAGTATTATATTAACTTTTACTGGAATAATTGTTTTGAAAATGACAGGTAGTACATCTGTGAGCCAAATGACAAGAGCTGAAATCATTATAGTTGTATCAATTGGCCGTATTATTGTAGAACCTGTATTAAGTAGAAAAGTAGTCCCATCTATATTTGCGGCTATCATATTTGCAAGCATATTACTTATCATTCATTTCTTTGAATTGAAATCAAGGAAGGTGGAACAATTTTTAAATGGAAGTAGCATTATAATTGTTGAAAACGGAGAGATTGTAAAAGAGAATTTGATGCAGGCAAAAATGTCGGAACAACAACTTTATATGGAATTAAGAGAAAAAGGGATTCATGACGTAAAGAGTTTACAGCAAGTTACAGCGGAACCGAATGGTCGTATTGGTTATCAATTAATAAAAGAAGCACAACCAATAACTTTAGAAATGTTAGAAAAAGTATTAGATCGGTACAATATAAAAAGATAATTTCTCGTGAGAAAAAGCCAATACTATAACGTGAAGTGCACCCCAATTGTTAGACACAGTCTAACAATTGGAGGTGCATTTTTTATGGCTAAATTTTCTTCAAAAGAAAAAAACCAAGCGGTGAAACGATATTTAGATGGTACAGAAAGTGGAAAAATAATTGCTAAATCTATAGGAGTTAACCCTAGCGTACTTCGTGAGTGGATTAGACGATATGAGTCTTCAGGTGAAAAGGCCTTTGAAAAGTGCTATACATTCTACCCAGCCCAGTATAAACTAGATGTACTTTATTATATGAATGAACACGGGACATCTATCAGAGAAACAGCAGCACTTTTCAATATACCGTCTTATGAAACACTTCGGAAATG
>NZ_QJTG01000052.1:0-11221 GCF_003217275.1 Bacillus sp. 196mf | reverse complement strand
GCCGCTGTTACTGCTATCCAAATCGATGGCGTATTACATGAATTTTCAACAGTTGAGGGCGTAGTAGAAGACGTTACGACGATCATCTTAAACTTGAAAAAGTTAGCTCTTAAAATCTACTCTGAAGAAGAGAAGACGTTGGAAATTGATGTGCAGGGCGAAGGTATTGTCACAGCTGCTGATATTACTCACGATAGTGATGTAGAAATCTTAAATCCAGATTTACACATTGCAACGTTAGCAAAAGATGCGCATTTCCGCGTGCGTTTAACTGCAAAGCGTGGCCGTGGGTATACGCCAGCTGATGCAAATAAAAGCGAAGATCAACCAATAGGAGTAATTCCTATTGATTCTATTTATACTCCAGTATCACGTGTGACTTACCAAGTGGAAAAGACACGTGTCGGACAAGTGGCTAATTATGATAAGCTTACGCTTGATGTATGGACGGATGGAAGCATCGGGCCAAAAGAAGCTATCTCTTTAGGTGCCAAAATCTTAACTGAGCATTTAAATATCTTTGTTGGTTTAACTGATGAAGCACAAAATGCTGAGATTATGGTCGAGAAGGAAGAAGATCAAAAAGATATGATGAAAGTTCGTAACTTAGGACGTAAATCCTTAGAAGAAGTTAAACATAAACTTGAGGAATTAGGTTTAGGTTTACGTAAAGACGACTGAGGATTTAAACCCATGAACAAAGGAGGGAACTACGAATGGCATACAGAAAATTAGGCCGTACAAGTGCGCAACGTAAAGCTATGTTACGTGACTTAGCTACTGATTTAATTATCAACGAGCGCATCCAAACGACAGAAACTCGTGCAAAAGAACTTCGTTCTGTAGTGGAAAAAATGATCACTTTAGGTAAACGCGGAGATCTTCATGCTCGTCGTCAAGCAGCAGCTTTCATTCGCAATGAAGTAGCTAACGCTGAGACTGGTCAAGATGCACTTCAAAAATTATTCGCTGATGTAGCTCCACGCTATGCTGAGCGCCAAGGCGGATACACTCGTATTGCAAAAATTGGTCCACGTCGCGGAGACGCAGCACCAATGGTAATTATCGAGTTAGTATAATGATAATTAAAAGGGCAGGACAGTTCTTTTCAAGAAACTGGTCATGGCCCTTTTTTTTAAATATAAAAATAGGCGAGCTTGGCGAAGGAAAGGGTGCCTTCTATTGAAAAAAGAGAAACTTCGGATAGGAAATATATCATTTCAATATCCTGGGGCAGCCACGTATGCATTAAAAGATGTTTCATTTTCCTTATATGAGGGAGAATGGGTATCTATTATTGGACAAAACGGTTCAGGAAAGTCTACACTTGCAAAATTATTGAATGGTTTGTTTTTGCCGGAAGCAGGGACTATTACAGTAAATGATTCAATGGTTTTATCAGAGGAAACGGTATGGGATGTTCGAAAACAAATTGGAATGGTATTTCAAAATCCAGATAATCAATTTGTTGGAACAACAGTTCAAGATGATGTTGTATTTGGCTTAGAGAATATCGGAATGCCCAGAGAACAAATGATTGAAAGATTAGAACAGGCCTTACGACTTGTCCGTATGGAAGATTTTCTTAATGATGAGCCTCATTCCTTATCTGGTGGGCAAAAGCAGCGAGTGGCAATAGCGGGCGTTTTAGCACTTCAGCCATCTATTTTAATATTAGATGAAGCAACGTCAATGTTAGATCCTCAAGGAAGACGTGAAGTAGTAGAAACGGTTAGACAACTTGTTAATCAAAAAGGTATTACTGTGTTATCAATTACGCACGATTTAGAAGAAGCGGCACAGTCAGATCGTGTCATTATTTTAAATAAGGGAGAAATATTAGAGGAAGGGACTCCAGAGAAAATTTTCAAGTCCTCTCATATGCTCCAAGAAATTGGCTTAGATGTACCGTTTTCGGTTAAAATAGCAGAATTATTAAAAAGAAATGAAATTATTTTGCAAAATACGCATCTTACAATGGAAAGCTTGGTGAACGAACTTTGGAGATTACATTCCAAAAAGTAGAACATCGTTATCAATATAAAACTCCATTTGAAAGACGCGCGCTTTATGATGTAGACGTGTCGTTTCCAAGTGGGGGCTATTATGCCATTATCGGTCATACTGGTTCAGGTAAGTCGACGATGATTCAACATTTAAATGGTTTATTGCAGCCGACAAATGGTACAGTTCAAATTGGTGAACATTTGATTTCGGCAGGAAAGAAAGAAAAAAAGCTAAAGCCACTACGTAAAAAAGTAGGGGTTGTCTTTCAATTCCCAGAACATCAGTTGTTTGAAGAGACTGTGGAGAAAGATATTTGTTTCGGCCCTACTAATTTTGGGGTATCTGTAGAAGAAGCGAAGCAAAAGGCAAGAGAGGCAATTGAACTTGTAGGGTTAGAGCCAGAACTGTTAACACGTTCACCGTTTGAGTTAAGTGGCGGGCAAATGAGGCGTGTTGCGATAGCGGGTGTATTGGCGATGGAACCTGAAGTGCTTGTATTAGATGAACCTACAGCAGGGCTAGATCCAAAAGGGCAGAACGAACTTATGCAGATGTTTTATAAGTTGCATAAGGAGAAGGGGCTTACAGTTATCCTTGTAACGCATAATATGGAGGATGCCGCTCAGTATGCGGAGCAGATTGTAGTTATGCATAAAGGAACGGTCTTTTTGCAAGGAAGTGCAGAGGAAGTATTTTCACATGCTGATGAACTAGAGAAAATTGGTGTGGATCTTCCTATGTCATTAAAGTATAAACGTGCAATTGAAGAGAAGTTTGGTATTTCAATTCCAAAGGCTACCTTATCTTTAGAGGATCTTACTCATGAAGTTGTGCAGGTGTTACGAAAAGGTGGTCATGAATCATGCAGCAGTTGATTATTGGGAGATATATCCCGGGGAATTCACTTATTCATCAACTTGATCCACGTACGAAGCTGCTGATTGTCTTTTTATATGTATTTGTTGTTTTCTTAGCAAATAATGCGATTTCATATGGATTTTTATTTTTATATGCACTCATTGCTTTATTTTTTGCAAAAGTGCCGATTCGTTATGTACTTTCGGGCTTAAAACCAATTTTATGGATTTTTCTTTTTACATTTTTCCTGCATATTTTTACAAATAAAGAGGGGGATGTACTACTCCAGCTTGGTTGGTTTTCGATACATGAAAAAGGATTAGAGCAAGGGATATACATTTCTGTACGATTCTTCGTTATTATTTTAATGACGACATTATTAACGTTAACGACGACACCTATTGAAATTACAGATGGTTTGGAGACGTTATTAAAGCCGTTGAAGCGTATAAAGGTTCCTGTTCATGAAATCGCATTAATGATGTCAATTTCTCTTCGTTTTATTCCGACATTAATGGATGAAACGAGTAAAATAATGAAAGCACAAGCATCACGTGGTATTGATTTCGCTGGGGGACCGATAAAAGATAGAATGAAAGCTATTATCTCACTGCTTGTTCCTCTGTTTATCAGTGCTTTTAAGCGTGCAGAGGACTTAGCTATTGCGATGGAAGCTCGTGGATATCAAAGTGGTGAAGGACGTACTAAATTTAGGCAACTACGCTGGAAAACAAGCGATACAGTAACGATTGTAAGCTTATTTTGTTTAGCTTGTATTTTGGCATGGGTGCGATCGTAATGGAGAATAGAGAAATGGATAGAATAAAATGTACGGTTGCATATGATGGCATGCATTTTTGTGGTTATCAAATTCAGCCGAAGCATCGTACTGTTCAACAGGAGATAGAAAAAGCATTACAGAAATTGCATAAGGGAGAACTTGTTCGTGTTCAGGCATCTGGTAGAACAGATTCTACGGTTCATGCAAAAGGACAAGTCATACACTTTGATACTCCTTTGTCTCTTGAAGAGTGGCAATGGAGTAACGCTTTAAATACAATGTTGCCAGATGATATTGTTATTAGGCAAGTAGAGAAAAAAACAGAAGAGTTTCATGCACGTTACGGTGTTGAGAAAAAAGAATATCGTTATCGTGTATTATTATCAAAGACTGCGGATGTATTCCGTAGAAATTACGTATATCAATATCCATATCCGCTCGAAATCAAAAAAATAAGAAAAGCAATTCCGTATTTTATTGGAACGCATGATTTCACTTCTTTTTGTTCGGCAAAAACTGACAAAAAAGATAAAGTGCGAACAATTTATGAAATCGAGTTAATTGAGCAAGACGATGAATTAATTTTTCGTTTTGTAGGTAATGGATTTTTATATAATATGGTCAGAATTATTGTTGGTACGTTACTTAACGTAGGGCAAGGAAAGCTTGATCCTGATAGCATTCCAGAGATTTTAGCGAAACAAAATCGTCAGTTTGCTGGAAAGATGGCTCCAGGTCATGGGCTTTACCTATGGGAGGTAAACTATAACAACTAATCCTGGTGTAACATTTGCTTGACATTAGAAACTCAAAAGTATATCATAACATATGGTATTGTTTCTAAAACCACGATTAGCCCCGGAAGGAAATCGTGTTTAAGATAAACAATAGATTTTTTCTATGGAAAAGATAACGAGGAGGGAAACACATGCGTACGACTTTTATGGCAAAAGCTAACGAAGTTGAGCGTAAATGGTATGTGGTTGATGCTGAAGGTCAAACTTTAGGTCGCCTATCTACTGAAGTAGCATCCATTTTACGTGGTAAAAACAAACCTACATTTACACCACACGTTGACACGGGTGATCATGTAATTATTATTAACGCTGAGAAAATTCATTTAACAGGTAATAAATTAAACGATAAAATTTACTACCGTCACACTAACCACCCAGGTGGACTTAAGCAAAGAACAGCTCTTGAAATGCGTACAAACTACCCTGTACAAATGTTAGAGCTTGCAATTAAAGGCATGCTTCCAAAAGGACGCTTAGGCCGTCAAGTTTCTAAGAAACTTAACGTGTATGCTGGAGCAGAGCATCCACACCAAGCACAAAAACCAGAAGTTTACGAACTTCGCGGATAATTAATTAAAGGAGGGCTTACTTTGGCACAGGTTCAATACTATGGCACTGGACGTCGTAAGAGTTCAGTAGCGCGCGTACGCCTAGTTCCAGGCGAAGGACGCGTTATCATTAACGGTCGTGATTTTGAAAACTATATCCCATTTGCTGCATTACGTGAAGTAGTGAAACAACCTCTAGTTGCAACAGAAACTTTAGGTAACTACGATGTACTTGTAAACGTAAATGGTGGTGGATACACTGGTCAAGCTGGTGCTATTCGTCACGGTATTTCTCGCGCTTTATTAAAAGCTGATCCAGAATACCGTCTAACACTAAAACGTGCAGGTCTATTAACTCGTGACGCACGTATGAAAGAGCGTAAAAAATACGGTCTTAAAGGCGCACGTCGTGCACCTCAGTTCTCAAAACGTTAATTTTTGCGAACTACAAACCCCAACCATTTTGGTTGGGGTTTTTTTATGTTTCATTCCTCTTTTGTAATTTTTATAGCTTGGAATATTTTAGTGCTACCACCGCGCGTATGCTTCTTCTTTAGAAGTTTAGACTAATACGTATTAGGGAGGTTTATAAGTACTATGAATGTCATTGTCAGCTTACAAGAAAAACAAAAAGAAAAGCAGTTAAAATACGAGCGGAAGATGTTGCGGGAATTATCATTAAAAACATTACGTTCAAATATTCGTGATGCCTTTCAAATGCAAGAGCTTCATCGTCAGTATGAAGATTACTGTATTGAATTAGGGATAGAATCTTATTTATTAGGAGCGAGATATAGTAAATTTGGTTATTATGGTGAATCGTTTTTTGATGTGAAATATAGAGCTTTAGAAGAAGAACAACAATTAACTGAAACGCTATTTCAATTTTTAACGAGTATGACTATGCGAGAAATAAAGTTGAAAGATGAGGAATTACTTTTTGAATCTTGTCAGCAGTTTATAGGATTGTGGTGGCAAGAAGGGTATGAAAAAGGTGAAAGAAGATATCGATTAAAGCTTCATTAAGACAAGCATAAACTTTCCTCTTGTCCCATATAAGTAATTAGAGGGACTAGCTGGAGGAGGAAAGGTATGAAGAGAATTCGAATTATCTCTTTTGCACTCGCTGCGGTTGTATTGTTTTTTTTAGTCAAACAAGAATTTCAAATTACAAAATCGTGGCGAGCTTGGAATTTACCCTTATCAGGGAAAGTAATTGTATTAGATGCTGGTCATGGTGGACCAGATGGAGGGGCTGTTGGAGGAAAGGATATTATAGAAAAGGATATTACGCTTGAAATTACAAAAAAGGTACAAGACTATTTACAAGAACAAGGTGCACTAGTTATTTTAACGCGTGAGGGAGATTATGATTTAGCTAACAAAGATACAAAGTCATATAGTAGACGTAAAGCAGAGGATTTAAAAAAACGTGTAGAAATCATCAATAAACCTGATGTAGACTTTTTTGCAAGTATTCATTTAAATGCTTTAACTAGTAGTGGATCGAAAGGCGCACAAACGTTCTATTACCGCTCTTCAATTGAAAATGAACGTGCTGCAAAATTTATACAGGCTGAATTGAGAACAAGTTTAGAGAACACGAATCGTTCTGCTAAGACAATTTCGCATGTGTATTTATTAAAGTATTCTAAAACACCAGGTGCTTTAATTGAAGCCGGCTTTTTATCGAATGTGAACGAAAGGTATATGTTAAATTCGGAGAAATATCAGCAAAAGGTAGCGGCTGCAATATACCGGGGTATATTACGCTATTTCACGGAAAAAGGAAATCCTCCAGAATAAGGAGGATTTTTTTGAGTTTCTCTCGTTAACGAAGTTTTCGGAAAATATGTTATACTGGAAATGTAAACGCATTTATTTCAAGAATAAGCAGAGATAAATTCAATTAACATTACGTTATTTTTCATACAGGGGGCTGGGCTAATTATGGTAACGAAAGAACAAGTGGTTGAAGCGTTAGAAGGGATTGTAGATCCGTTTTTACATAAAACATTAAAAGAAACAAGTGCAATTAAAGAGGTAACAGTCAAGCCTGAGAAGGAACATGTGAGTGTCAAAATTGCAATCGTAAAAACTGGTACAGCGGAACAAATGCAGTTGCAGTCTGGAATTGTAAAGTTATTAAAAGAACTTGGAGCAGCAACAGTTGGACTTCGTTTTGCAGAATTTACAGAAGAGGAATTAGCTCAGTTTGCACCAGAACAAGAAGCAGAGCAAAGTGAATCTTTATTGTCACCAAATTCAAAAACGACATTCTTAGCAGTAGCGAGTGGAAAAGGTGGCGTGGGAAAATCAACCGTTTCCGTTAACCTTGCAGTTGCTTTAGCTCGTTTAGGAAAAAAAGTTGGTATTATTGATGCGGACATTTACGGTTTTAGTGTGCCAGACATGATGGGGATAGAAAAACGTCCCATCGTAAGAGGTGATAAGATAATTCCGGTGGAACGTTTAGGTGTAAAGGTAATCTCAATGGGCTTCTTTGTAGAGGATAATGCACCAGTTATTTGGAGAGGACCTATGCTTGGGAAAATGTTAAACCACTTCTTCACAGAAGTAGAATGGGGCGATTTAGATTATTTAGTATTAGATTTGCCACCAGGCACAGGTGATATTGCGTTAGATGTGCACTCAATGTTGCCATCTTGCAAAGAGATTATTGTAACGACGCCGCATCCAACAGCTGCGTTTGTAGCAGCGCGTGCTGGAGCGATGGCATTACGCACTGAACATAGTATTCTCGGTGTTGTTGAGAACATGGCATATTTTGAAAGTAAGGTAACTGGTGAGAAAGAATATGTATTTGGAAGAGGTGGGGGAGATAAGTTAGCTACCGAACTACAAACAAATGTTCTTGGGCGTATTCCACTGCAACAACCCGATTGGAATAAAGAAGACTTTGCTCCTTCGGTATATGAAGATACACATACAACCGGCATTATTTATAGTAAAATAGCTGAAACAGTAATTGATAAAACAGCTGTTACACAAAAATAAAGCGAAACTTTAATCAGTGGGGCTCATCTGTTACTGGCAACAACTAGTAAACCTTTCGCTTAACTAGAGGGCCATTTTGTCTGTTAATAGCAAGATAAAGTAATAACGAGTGGACAATTTATACATTGTCCACTCGTTATTATAGTTATTATTTTTACTGTTCTTCCTTCTTCTCGCCTTGAGAACCGCCGTCACCGCCTGCTTCTTTCTTATCAGATCCACCTTTTTCAGCCTTTTGTACACCTTTACTAATGATATCAATCATCTTGGCTTGGAAGAGTGGACTTTCAGTAGTTTCTGTTAGTACTTGTTGTAGATATTGACGGTATTCTTTACTCTTCATTGTTTGTAACATCATTTTTTCTACTTCAGGATTTTTCATAATTTCTATAACGCCTGCTTGGTATTCAGGGTCTTTTAATAAGGTTTTCATTAATTGGGTTTGTTCTTTCCCCATACTTTTAGCAAACTTTGATGAGAACTCAGGATCTTTAAAGAGCTTTTCCCAGAATTGTTGCCCTTTATCGGATACCATGGCATCTTCAATCGTTTTCTTTACTACTGTTTCATCTAGTATGAGTGCTTGTTTCATTTTTTCATCAGTTAATACATCTTGAATAGCTTTCTTACCTTGATCTGTTTTTAAAATATCAACAATCATTTTCTTTGTTTGATCGTAATCTAGTTCGGATTTCGTTTCTTTTCCTTGTGCGCATGCTACAAGTGCGATAAGTAGAAAAGAAGAAACGAAAATGAATAGTATCCGTTTCATAAGTTGGAACTCCTTTCAGCACAGTTCTCTCTTTTTAATATAAATATCTTTAAGGAATTTATACATGAACATGGCTAGCTTTTTGAAATTGTCATTGATACAATTTAATTAGAAATATAAGGATAATGGGGGATGTGTTGTGAATAGCCGCAAGTGGGTACGACTATTTTTAACGACGTTGTTTCTTGGTGGGATTAGCACAGTTATTATTGGTTTTGTTTTGGAGTGGGACAGGTACAATGAATTTTTTCAAAATTTCGACGTTGAGGAGATTTTAGCGGTATCTTTCTGGTTGATGGGTGTAGGATTTATTTTTAGCGTTATAAGTCAAATGGGATTCTTTGCATATTTAACAATCTATCGTTTTGGACTAGGGATGTTTCGCTCATCGTCTTTATGGAATGCAGTCCAGCTCTTTTTTATTGCATTCGTATTATTTGATTTTGTGTATTTAAGATCTGTACTTATTGCAAATGGGGAAATCTCATTGGGGAATAACATACTTGTTGCTGGAATTTTATTTGTGTTTGGAGCAATTGTTGCTTATGTAAAAAGTAAAGAAACAAATAAAAAAGCATTTGTGCCAGCTCTGTTCTTTATGGTTGTTGTAACGATTCTTGAATGGGTACCGGCGCTTCGGATTAATGATACAGATTGGTTATATTTAATGGTTATACCGCTATTGTTATGTAATGCATATCAATTACTTGTATTACATCGTTTAATCGGAAAAACGAGTAAATCTGCTTAATAGAGAGAGGTTTTATATATCAGCAGTTATATTACTGGAAATGGTGTGATTAAAAAAGCTCTACCACCTTTTTGAAAGGTAGTAGAGCTTTTTATACGTGAAGAGTAGTAGGGACGAAGCTATTTCACATCTTCACTTTTCGTACTTGTGTTGGAAATAAGTTGTGATACGGATATTTGCTCATATCCATCACTTTTTAATTTTTGCAGAAGCAGCGGTAAAGCTCTATTTGTTTGAAGGGCAGAATCGGATGCGTGTAATAAGACAATATCTCCACCTTTCAAATTATTAGAGACGGTGGAAACGATGTGATTTACACCTGGGTTTTTCCAATCGTTGGAATTATTACTCCAATGCACGACGGTGTATCCGAGTGATTCTGCAATTTTAAGGGTTGCCTTGTTAAATTCGCCACTAGGTGGACGTAACAGCTTGACTTGTTTTACCCCAAGTTTTGTAAAAACATCTTGTGCTCGTAAAAGGTCTCGTCTTATTTCATTCGTCTCTAGAGAAGTATAGGATGTGTAATTGTAACCCATACTACCGATTTCGTGTCCATCTTTCATGATGCGCTCTACAATATCGGGGTGTCTTTCGGCCCATGCAGCAGAAAGGAAGAAGGTTGCATTCTTAATTTGTCTTTCTTTAAGAGTATCAAGGATTGGAATTGCTTTTTTGTCTCCCCAACTAATATCAAACGTAAATGCAACTTGCTTTTTAGCGGTATCTCCTTTGTAAATTACTTTAGGACCTGTAGCAGTTGAAAAAGCAGATTCATGTGAATATGTTTTTAAAAAGAGTAGCCATGCTGTAAATAAGGAAAGTATCACTATTAAGCTAATGTGTTTAAAAGTTCTCTTACTCGTAATAAAAAAGAAAAACATAATATTACGCCCCTTTGTCCAATCCTTTTCAGTTACATATATGCTGTAAATATAAAAAAGAGAACAAAGGATTAATATCGTAAGTAATGGATATAATGAATGATAGGATTGTAATAAGTGAAAATGAGCGAAACGTTTATTGTTACGTAAGGAATTATTGAGGTGATCATTTGCTTGGGCTGATGTTGACAAAAGAAGAGAGAAAAGAGATGGAATACATATTAAAGAGAGAGTTAGAGGAACTTTTATTTGATTTTGAAGATGAGCGTATTCATGAAGTTGTAAAAAAGGCGATGGAAGAAAGATATAAAATCATTTTTTGTTTATTTCGGAGAGTTGCTAATGCAGAGGAATGTATTCGTTATGTAAGAAAAAGAACTTTTTATTAAAAAGTGTTGACGTTAATAGTTTGTATATGGTAAATTAATAAACGTCGCTGATGCGGAAACGCAGAAAACGACAAAAAAGAAATTGAAAAACTTAGTTGACATCGAAAAACGAAGATGTTAACATAAGGAAGTCGCAAATGAGCGGCTAAGTAGTTCTTTGAAAACTGAACGAAACAAACAACGTGAAACGTCAATTTTTATTTTTAGATGCTAGACAAACTAACTTTATTGGAGAGTTTGATCCTGGCTCAGGATGAACGCTGGCGGCGTGCCTAATACATGCAAGTCGAGCGAATGGATTGAGAGCTTGCTCTCAAGAAGTTAGCGGCGGACGGGTGAGTAACACGTGGGTAACCTGCCCATAAGACTGGGATAACTCCGGGAAACCGGGGCTAATACCGGATAACATTTTGAAC
>NZ_QJTG01000051.1:0-12563 GCF_003217275.1 Bacillus sp. 196mf | reverse complement strand
ATATTTCGTTGCAAATAAAGTGAAATTGTTAAAAGGACGTTCTTTAAACGATGTGGATATTGAGCAAGGAAATAATGTTATTATGATTAGTTCGGGTGTAGAAAAAAAAATATTTAAATCAGAAAACCCTATTGGAAAAATCATGGAATTAAAAGGTCAACCAATGCAAATTATTGGTGTATATAAAGCAGAAGAAGGATTTATGGAAATGGGAGATTCTGAAGCATTAATTCCGCTTTCCTTATGGCCGACATTATATGGGACAGAAGAAATTAATAGTATTTCTGTTCAAGCTAAAAATGTAGATAATTTAGATGAGGCTGGAAAAAAAACAGCGAATGTATTAAATAGTCGTAAGCCTATTGAGTTTACAGGGAAATATGAGGTTATGAATTTAAAAGAAATTCAAGAAAGTATTTCTCAAATGACAAATATTATGACAATGATTATTGGTGGTATTGCTAGTATTTCATTGATTGTTGGTGGTATTGGTGTAATGAATATTATGCTTGTATCTGTAACAGAACGCACTCGTGAAATTGGGATACGTAAAGCTCTTGGAGCGACACGTGGTAAAATATTGTTACAATTCTTAATTGAAGCTGTTATGTTAACACTTTTAGGTGGTTTAGTAGGTATAGGTCTTGGATATAGTGGTGCATATATTGTTTCATCAATTGCAAAATGGCCACCACTTGTTTCTTGGAATGTTGTTGTTGGAGGGGTGTTATTTTCTATGGTGTTAGGTATTATTTTTGGATTAATTCCAGCGAATAAAGCAGCGAAATTAGATCCAATTGAAGCATTACGCTATGAATAATAACAATATCATAATTTAAGATTTTTTAATTTATGTAATAAAAAAACCTCTCATGTTATAATTGAAAGTGACCAAACAAACAATTAGAGGAGAGGTTTTTTGAATACCTTTATTTTTAATTTCTATAAGAATCATAACATAAAATGTTCCTCTTCTCTAGTTGAAAATCTTAGAAAAGAGGAGAAGGATTATGACAAATATCGGCAATTTAGAACAGGCTGAAAAAAATGCAAGATTAAGAGATATCGAGAATTCAAAGATCTTGTCAGAAGAAGAGATGTACATAGCCAATGAGCTTCAAGCAAAAGCTAGTTCAAGGGGAATGAGATTAGTTCCTGAACGTAAAATAAAAAACAAAGCAAAATTTGTTCAAATCATTCAGCAAAATATCCAATATTTATTTGAAATTGATTATTTAACAAATGCTGAGAAAGTATTTTTATTAGATATTTCAATGTGTGTAGGTTTTTTAAGTAATTGTTTGGTTGGAGATATTAATTCGAAAGAACAAATTCCATTAACTCAGAGAGAATTAGCTAAAAAAATTGGAAGACATGAAACTAAAGTTAGTCCGTTAGTTAGAAATCTAATTGATAAAGGTATTATAGCTCGTTCAGAGAGTGGTGTTGATGATAATAATGTTAGAGCATATGCATTATTTATAAATCCTCACATCATGTTTTCAGGAAATAGAGATGAAGTTAATCCAACACTTAAAGCAATGTTTAGAAAGGTTCCAAAACAACTCAAAAATTTACCTATAAAATTATTTTAAGTCTACTTTAATTAGTAGACTTTTTTAGTATTTTCGTACTTACCAAAAACGGTAAGTTTACTTACCAAAAACGGTAAGTACGAAAAATCCTGAAACCCTTGATATTATTGTTTTTTTTCTACTTTACTGTACTTGTCCCTTCTTACTCTATATAGTAATAGCTAAAAGTTCCGCAAGAAACGGGTAGTATTTTCTTGCGCTTTGCTACAGAAAATCTCCACCCTTTTCGCTTTGCTACATCCTTGCGGAACTTTTTTCGGCTCGAGTTTGGATATCACCAAGCCGATACATCCAAAAGCAACTATCATGATCATCGGCTTGAATTTGTTATTATACGAGCCGAACCGCTAGTGCCTTCGCTTAATAATTTCACTTACCACATTGATAGATACGTAATACGTGGGGGCTCGTCCCCACACGACGAACCAGCCTCAACCCCAAAAGCAAAGAGAAACCTTCTTTTAAACCTGTTTATTTTGCTTTTTAAGTGTGTTTTTTTGTTTTTAAGACAAATAGTATTGTTTTAGATTTATATTCTTTAGAAAGGATCCTGAAGCGCCAGAATAGCGTTTTGTATTTTGGTGTTATTTGTTTCTAAATTACAGATTTAATTAATGCTTATTGTTTTCTTTTAGTATTTTAAAGTAATGTTTGATTGCAATTTATTAAAAATATCATGTCGTTAGTGAGTACTCATTTGGAGACATCAAAGGGACTTTGTGTACTCACTGAGTCTACATCTAGGGACATAATGGGGACATTTGGAGGGTTTTGTGTCGTCAGTGAGTGGACATTCTGGAAATTTTCTTGTACCCACGTTTAAGCTAGGCTCCGCCTAGTCCCAACCCCTAGTTGGGCCCAAAAAACCCTTATGCTCTTCTTTCTTTTTTGATTCGGAATTTCCAATTTTATAAAATGACTTATCTTTTAGCTGAAATTTACTATGTTAAAAAAATAGGAATGTGATTCTGATCGTGGTTTGTTGCAAAGTATTAGCAAATACTTTGTGGCGCGGCCATGTTCTTGGCTGTATAGGTTAAATAATCATGTATTAAGAAGAAAACGGAATATAAAATAAACAAAGAAAAAAATCGTTATTTTTATATGACAGGAGGATATAAACTTTAGTAGAATGACTTAGTAAAAACCTAGGTTTAATACCTAGGTTCCAAGGTTGATTTTTTTAAAAATAACCATTGGTATTAAAAATATCTAGGTTTTTATCTAGGTTTTAAAGGTGGGTAAAAAGATGGATAAAAGTGAATACCTAGGTGGAGAAAACCCAGGTTATATAGCGATGACTGTTAGAGAAGTTGCATTATGTTTAAATGAATCACCAAATGTTATAAGGAATTGGATGAAAGAATTAAAGACATATATTCCTTTAGAGAAAAACGAGTCAGGTTACAATATTTTTGATGAAAAAGCACTTGAGCAAATGAAGATGGTTAAACAATTACATCGAGAACAGAACTATTCAATAAAACAAATTGAACATTATTTTGCTACAGGTGGAGAGAGTATAAAGCCTGTTCCTAGTAAGGAAGCTGGGGAGATTTTAGCTGAGGAATTAAAATCATTAAAAAATGAAGTTAGTAAACTTAGAGAATATAGTGAGAAACAAGAAGAATTTAATAAATTGTTAATTGAACAATTACAAAAGCAACAAGACTATATTGATAATAAGTTAGAGAAACGGGATCAGAAATTGCTTGAAACAATTCGTGAAGTACAAGAAACAAAATCATTAACAGCATCTACGGAATCAAAAGGTTTTTTTGCGAGGTTATTTGGAAAATGATTTTTTGAGATTTATAATCTGAGTCCTGGCGTTTATGCCGCGAAAGTTCCTTGACGATGAGGGGAACCCTCATGCAAACTCGCCAGGGGTGGCCCCAGAAGGGCGGTTTTTGCCCGCTGGGGTTAGCTTTGGGAGTTTGAGGGTTCGGAGGCTTGTGGTCAAGGGAACCGTGGAATAAAAAGCGAGGACGGACCCCAGGACAGGGCAAAAACCAATGTCTTCGCCAAGATTCGTGGTTCTACTGTTAGAAAAAGGCGAATAAGAATATAGCATACATACAATAAGGGAATGCAGTATAGATCAGTTTACAAGCATTCCCTTGCTATTATTATTCTTGTTATATTTATAGTTTACTTTTTCATCTATATTTGTTAGTTTTGAATTACTCCTATAGTTTAATACGGTTTAAAACATCCATTTTATGGAAGAAGCAGGTTCAAACCCTGCTAGGCTTAGAAAATTATTTTATAGTTTTTTAAGCCTAGCAGAGTTTTTAATCAAGTAGATTTGGTTTATTATTTTTGATGTATTCTAGTTTATCAGATTCAATTTTGATTTTTCTTAATGATTTTGCTTCCATTAAATCCTCAATATTTAAGTTAATTACTCCTAAAAAATTTGCATCTTGAAATGTAGAATTTTTGAAGCTTACTTCTTTTAAATCTGTATTTTTAAAATTTGCATTTTGAAAATTAGAATTTTCTAGTTTAGCTCTCAGTAGATCAGCATTTGTGAAATTTGTGTTTTTACAATTTGTGTTATCGCATTTAATATTTCTTAATTGAGAGTTCATTAAGTTTGCTGAAGATAGATCACTGTTTTTTAGAGTAACTCCTTTTAAGTTAGCACCTTCTAAACTTATTTTTTTCATACGAACATTTTCTAAGTTGGAACCCATTAATTTTGAATTGTCTAGTTTTATTATTTTGTTGTTAATTATTTCTAAAATAGAACCAGATAAATTGCATTTTGTTAAGTTTATTTCAGTGATTCCATAATTATTTAGCCTTTTAATACATTGAGATATTTTATGTGGGACATCTTGTGAATTTAAATTTCTATTTTCACTTATTATATCTTCATATTGTTGAATTTCACGTTTCCAAGCAATTCTTTTAGCAATGAAAGTGAAGAAGATACCGAACAGTAAAACATCTAATATTGAATTATGTAAATTGATTATAAAACTTTCCCAGAAATTCTCATTTTTATAGATGCCTAAATGAATTAAAATAGGTACTTTTTCAAAGAAAATAGAAGCAATAACTGTAAGAAAAAATATACAGATTAATAATATGATTGGTATTTTTAAATCTTCTTTGATTTCTATCCAGAATTCTTTAGTGTTTTTCATTTTTTTCTCCTTTTTGTTTATACACCATATCAAAAATTTATATTATTATTTATAATTTTAGATTAAATATGGAATGTATCTAAAATATTGTCTTTTTCTTCTTTGTTAATTCCAATATATTTTAATGTTATTTGTGGTGTACTGTGATTAAGTATTTCTTGCAACATAGCTACGTCTTTTGTTTGTTTATAGAACCAATAGCCGAAGGTTTTGCGCATGGTATGGGTACCGATAGACTCTACACCGGCAAAATCTCCGGCTTTTTGCAATTGTCGATAAGCCTGGATCTTACTAATGGGTTGATTTCCTTTTCGAGAAGGGAATAACCAGGTGTTATCTAGAGTTTGAGCATAAGAGTATACCTCTTCAAAAATGGAAGTAAGGTTAATCATGCGTTCTTTCTTTGTTTTTCCTTCTTTGATTTTGAATTCCTTTCTTTTCTTTCGTTTTAACTTTAGTATAGTTTGCGTTTCAAGTTGGAGTAGATCACTTACACGTAGTCCTGTATGAATTCCAATAAGAAAGTGAATATAGTCTCGTTCGGAACAATGACGTTTAAGACTCCATTTCATATCTTCGATCTGTTCTTTACTTCTAATGGGTTGGACATCAATAAGATGTGGTTTTTTATTCATGGATTTTCGACCTCTTTGTTTATATTGTTTTGAATGTATACTTTTGTTGTGTAAATTGAGGATATCAGGGGAATCAGTGAGAAGTCAATGTTTAAAGGGAAATGAATGTAAACTAATATTTAAAAGTTTACTTTCATAAAAATAGGAAATCGAGCAAAGTGACAACTGTTTTTGGAAGAGAAATGAGATGTTGAGACCGAAAAAAGGGTAAAGGTTGTAGGATTCTTTTATCGGGTCAAAAACAACGTTTTTGGGATTTGGAATGTCAAACTTGTAGCTTGCCCCCCCTTTTTCTTTTTTAGAATTCTACACTTAATTTCTACTTTGTTCATGGTTATAAGAATATTGGTATTTGGCTATGAAAGATGGTTAATGTTTTGAGTCATCTTTTATTCAGAAGTTTTACTTTTAATTTGAATAAAAAAAGAACAAATAAGATTATTTCTTAGTTTGTTCTTCTTTTTGTTTTTTAAATTTTAATTATTTTATCATCATAGAAATGCCTTCCACTATAGAGCTGAATATGAAGAAAATCATAGCAATAGTCCATGCTTTATTTGAAGCTAATTTTCCTATGATTTTTAATCCTAATACAAGAATGTAAGTAGACCAAATATTAAATAAGCTTATATGATTGATAAATCCTTTTAAAAATCCATCTTCAGTAATTAATGTACTTAAACTAGTAGGAGATGTTGCAGGATTTAAACCAAATATTACATATATTAACAATGTGAATGCTGAAGATAATACACTGATTGTAAAGATATTGGTATTTAAAGAAAACGATTGTTTGAAATTTATTTTTCCTTTAAAGATTTTAACAAATAATAAGGTAAACAGAGAGGTAATTAATATATTTATTATTACTGTAAAAATACTTTGTATACCACCAATAACTAAAACAATATTTTCTATACTTTTAGAAGATATACCTTCTATATTTTTAAATGCATCATTTTGGACAATGGAAGGGTCTTTTAGCATATAGTAACTGGTTATTACAGTTATTATCATTGTAAATATAATATTGATAATTAAAGATAATCCAAATTTAGGTGTATCTTTTATTTTTAATAGTTTTGTGTTTGGATTAGTAATAATATTTGACAGTTTAGTGTTTACATTTTGGTTATTATTATTTGGTTGTGTATTCATTGTATAATCTCCTATTATTTTTTTCTTTGTATAAATTTAATTAGGAAGTATATTAATAGTGATCCTAATGATAAAGAAATGATTTTAAAATTAAATCCAAAGAAATAAATACAAATACATATACTGAAGATTAGTGCGAAAATTTCAGAAAAATTAATGTTAGAATTTTTTTTTGATTTTTGAGGGTTCATTTATTTTCAGACTCCTTTTTATGTAATGTTTCTTCAAACCATTCTAATAGTTTTGCTACATTACTATTTTCGTTTAACTCCTGTTGAGCAGTAATTTTTTTATTGTTCATTATTACAACTTTATTTGCAAGTTCTATAATTGTTTCAGGAAGATGACTTGTAAATATTATACCTTTTCCTGTTTGAGATAATTTTTTTAGTAATTTTTTGAAATTTTTTGTAGAATTAGGATCTAATCCATTGAATGGTTCATCTAGTATTATTATATCAGGATTATGTATAAGTCCACATGCGAAATTAAGTTTTTGTTTCATACCTAAGGAATATGTTCCTGTTGCTTTTTTTGCATCGGTTAACTCTAATCCAACTTGTTCTAGAAGCATTATAATATCAATATCTTTGAAATTTATACCATATAAATTTGCTATCATTTCAAGATTTTCATAAGCGTTTAAATGATCATATAAAAAACCGTCTATAGGTATATATCCAATATGTTTTCTTGCTTTTACATCATCAAAAGGGTTTATTTTTTTTATATAAATTTCTCCTGAATCAGGTCTTATTAATCCTGTAATTATGTTTAGTAATGTAGTTTTTCCTATTCCATTGGAACCCATAATTGCTATGATTTCTTTATTATTCAAATTTAAATTTAAATTTTCAATAATAGTTTTATCTCCATAATCTTTATTAACGTTACACACTTCCAATAAAATGGTAAACACTCCTTGTTTTATGAGATTAAAGTTATGTTTTCTTCAATAATTCCTGCAATAAGAATTAAAATTTCAGTTATAATTGTGTATTTTAAAATTGTAAATATAAGAAATTTAAAATCTATTTTTTCTTTGTTTTTTATCTTTTTTATAGTATATGAAATGATAAAAAAGGATACCGCACTAGCTAACCATGCAGTTGGAATTTCTATGATTCCATGGGGGGCTAATAATAATAAAAATTTCATTACAGCATTTGTTTGAATTGCATGACCAAACATATATCCCATTACTATGCCATTTAACAAAAGTGAACCAACAGTTATTAAACCAAGTGATAAAAAGCTAAATATAATTATTAGATTAATTGTTCCATTATGAATGAAATATTCTAACCAATTAGTCTTAGTATTAATTCCCATTTCCCCTAAATCATATGGAACTATAAAATATGAAAAAACTCCAAATAATACTGTTCCGAAATATATTAATGCTGCTAAAATAAATTGTTTTTTTAAAGGTTTTAGGATCATGAAATAATATCTCCTTTATTAATCAATGAACTATTTTTTTTACATGTTAGATGTATAAATATTATTGCAATTATTATTATAAGTATTATCCATAGACTATATATTATATAGAAGTATATAAATTTTATATTTGCTAAATAAGCTACTAAAAAGGGAAATGTAATAGCTATATTTATCAAATTTGTGATTCGATTGAAAATTGAATCGCCAAGAATCTCTTGTTCTTTATAAGTTCCGGTTTCCGTATAATGTTGTCTTTTATAGTGTGGACTAATATATGATGGTAATAATGAGAAGTGTGGGCTCACTATTAAATTCAATATAAAAATCAGACCTATTATAGATAATGTGTAATAATTTGTCTTGAATATAGTTATTACTATTAATAAACCTATTAATGATTCATGTATTCCTAATAAACGTTGTGTTTTAATTTTTGCTTTGTATAATTTGTATAGATTTGTTCCAGATAGACGAAAAATTTTAACACTTCTCCCATCTGAGTCGAAATTTAAGTGTCCAGGGAATAGAGTATTTCCTGATGAAAATGCATCTCTAGTAATTGCATGTATAATAAAACAACTTCCGAATAGTTGGAAAAGTTCAGAAGAACTATAGTTTGATAAAGTAAAAGCTAATCCTCCAAACATCCAAATACTAAAATCAATAAAAAAGAACGTATAATGTTTAGATAATTGTTCGTTGTCTCTAAATAATTTTTTTAGTTGTACTTTAACTAAATAATCTTTTGTTATTTTTTGTAAAAAAACACCATAATGTGGGATCCATCCACTTACTTTAGTGACAATTTTATTAAATTCTGTTCTATACCAAAATCCTGATTTTTTATGAGTTATTGGTAACATAATAATTATTATTAATATTAATAATAGGATTAGTTTGATATCTGTTTTTTGTAAGTTATTAAAAAGTATTCTAGTAGCTATTGCGCTAGGTGCCCAACTATCGATGATAGTTCTAATAAATTCACCTATACTGAGCATTGTATTGTTTAGTATTGATAAAAAGTTTTCCCAAGTAAAAGAATGATTCAATTTAATTTTATTGATTAATAGTTTAAAAGATGGAACACTTAGATTGATAAATAATTTTGCAATAAGGATTGTTACGAATAAGGTGAAAACCCCTATAAATATTGAACTTATAAAAGCTTTATATCCATAGCCTTGTTGAATCATTTTTACTTTTAAACTTATATAAATATGTTGTGAGATATAAGAAATTATAGTGCTAATTAAGATTAAACAAATTGTAATTGTATAAAATGATAATTTGTTATTAAGATGAAAGCTAATTCCTATACCTATGGCAATATAAGTTAGGAAACTTGGACTATTTTTTATAAAATCATTTAGCCATAGCATTATATAAATTTTATTATTATGTAGTGGCGATTTAAATAATAAATCTTTGTCAAATGGGGTTATTAATTTGAAGGTTCTTGAAATTATTGGAAGGAATGAAGCGTATAAAAATAAAAAAGCGTAGTAATAATAAACTACAGATTCTATTGAAAAAGCTTTTTTTAGTTGATTTGTTATTAATCCACTTATAGACATTAATAAAGCGCATTCAATTAAGTATAAAATTGCTAAAGTTAAAACGAAATATTTTTTTGTATCGATTTTTAATTTACTAAATATTTTTTTGTCTAATACTTCAATTTTTCTTTTTAGAGTATACTTGAAATTAAGTTTTATATATACAGATAGAGTTTTCCACATTTTTATTACCCCGATGAATTATGTCTTTATGGTAAATGCTTTTAGAAATATAAATATTTCTAAAAGCATTTATTATTTTATATTACCACTGTGCAGCTTTCTTTTTGCCTACTTTTTCTACTACTTCCATGATAGCTTTTCTACCAATTGTAGAAATAGCTGTACCAATTCCACCACCAAATGCTAAACCAGCAACTGAAATTGCAGTCCAGATATCACTACCAGTCATAAGTGCTCCGATAAGTGCATTAGCTGTTCCAATACTAATCCCTGTCCAACCTAATTTTGACACAACGTTAAATAACATCCCAAATTCCTCCTGAATATTACAAATTTTAGAATTAATTCCTCCATTAGGATATCAGAATATACATTTAATTTTCTACTTTTATGCATAATTGCATATTGAGAATTTTAGATTGACTAATTTTTACTATTGTATAAAAATTTAAATAGTTTTAAAAAACACGGTTTAAAGGAGAAAATTATGATTTTAGATAAAGTTCATTTAAAGAGAAAAAAACAAAAACGTTTTATTATTATTATTGGTTCTCTTTTGTTAATTTCTATTGTTGTGTTTATTAATATTTATATGATGCATGGTAAGAAGAAAAGTATAACGAATACAGATGCTGTAAGTTTTGAGAAAGTGACAGAGCGTAAGCTGAATAATACGAAGTTAGTTTCTGGTCAGGTGAAGCCTGGGAATATTGAAAGTTTCTATGGGGATTCGGCTAAAGGAAAAGTGAAAGATATTGAGGTAAAAGAGGGACAAGAGGTAGAGAAAGGTACGAAGTTATTCTCTTATGATAATGAAGAGATTAATCTTCAAATGAAGCAAGCTGAGCTTGATCAGAAGATGGCAGATATGCGTTATGATCAAGGGAAAAAGAAGATTGATTCGCTTAAGAAAGAAATTAAGAAGGTGAAAGATAGCGGAGCTGGGAAAGAAGTAACAGATCCGATGGAAGAGCAAGTAAGTGAGTTAGAAATAGCGCAAAAAACAACTGACCTTGAGAAAGAGAAAGGGAAGTTACAGAAAGAAGAGTTAAATAAAAAGCAGAAAGAGCTTACGATTTATAGTAATTTTGCTGGTGTTGTTCAAAAGTTAGATAAAGATGCGGCGCAAAGTTCATCTCAAGCGTTAGGTGGACAAGGGAAGGCATTTTTACAAGTTGCTTCTAAAGACAAGTTCCAAGTCCAAGGGACTTTAACAGAGCTTCAGAAGTCACAAATCCAAAAGGATCAAACATTTACTGTAACTGCGAAAGCAAATAATAAGAAGAAGTGGACAGGTAAGATTACAGAGGTAAGTGAATTCCCAACGAGTGCAGAGATGGGTCAAGCTGGTGGTGTAGGTGAAGCAACTCAAAATATGTCTCAATATACATATAAAGCAAGTCTTGATAGTCAAGACGGTTTATCTCCAGGTTACCATGTTTCATTACAAGTAAACTTAGAGAATAAGACGATGATTGCTGTTCCAAGCAAGAGCATTGTAGAAAAAGACGATGATACATTTGTTTATATCGAAGAAAAAGGAAAGCTTCGTAAACAAAATGTTAAAAAAGGTGCTACTGATGGAGATTGGACAGAGATTACTGAAGGCGTAACAGTGGGGCAAAAGGTAGTTAAAAATCCTTCTGACAACGTGTATGACGGAATGGAAGTGCAAAGGAAATGATTACGTTAAATAATATTTCTAAAACATATTACCAGGGAAAGCTGGCTGTGCCAATTTTACATGGTATTAGTTTAACAATTCAAAGAGGCGAGTTCGTTTCTATTATGGGACCGTCTGGTTCTGGTAAATCAACGCTTATGAACATTATTGGTTGTTTAGATCGGCCAACAGAAGGTAAATATATTTTGAATGATGTGAATATCTTAACGGCAGATGAGTCAAAGCTTGCTTTAATTCGTAATGAATATATTGGATTTGTATTTCAGCATTTTAACTTATTACCTCGTCTTTCCGCAGTAGAAAACGTTGAACTTCCGCTTATCTATAGAGGTGTGAAGAAATCAGAACGCCGTCAAAGAGCGCTTGAAACACTTAGTAAAGTTGGTTTATCAGACAGGGTTCATCATTTACCGAGTGAGCTATCGGGTGGACAGAAACAACGTGTAGCTATTGCAAGATCGATTGCGAATAGTCCAAGGTTTATTATGGCTGATGAGCCGACGGGTGCGCTTGATACAAAGTCTGGTGAACAAGTTATGGATATTTTCACGAATCTTAATGCAGAAGGTACGACGATTGTTATGGTTACACATGAAGAAGAGGTAGCTGAGTATTCTTCAAGACGTATTTTGTTAAGAGATGGGGAAATCACAGAAGATAGAAGGTGTGCAGTATGAGTTTATTAGATAGTATAAAAATTGCTTTATCTTCTATTTTAGCTCATAAATTACGCTCAGGTCTTACAATGCTTGGAATTATTATTGGTGTAGGTTCTATTATTACCGTTGTTGCGATTGGGCAGGGCGGAGAAGCTTCATTAAAATCACAATTTGTTGGTACGGGTAGTAATATGATTTCTGTTAATTATAGTCCTGATATAAACGATTCATTTGATATGAAATCGGAAGAAAAGCCAAAGTTGACAGAAGAAGATATTTTTGAAATAAGAAAAATCCCTGAAATCTTACATGTAATTAAGATGAATTCAAGTATGGAGACATTGGATATAAATGATAAAAAAGATTTGGTAAATGTTAAAGGATTAGAGGAGGAATATTTCGTTGCAAATAAAGTGAAATTGTTAAAAGGACGTTCTTTAAACGATGTGGATATTGAGCAAGGAAATAATGTTATTATGATTAGTTCGG
>NZ_QJTG01000050.1:0-12628 GCF_003217275.1 Bacillus sp. 196mf | reverse complement strand
AATGATTGAAGGACTTAATGGAACGAATTCAGCGAATAAAGGCATGATTGAAGCTATTAATTCAGCAAATGAAGGCATGCAACAAATGATTGAAGCGCTTAATGGAACGAATTCAGCTATGAAGGGCATGAATAATGCTATTAAACAGGCTAACGAAGGTATGCAACAAATGATTGAAGGAGTTAACCAAGCGAATTCAGGTTTACAAGGCATGAATAATGCAGTTGACCAGGCCAATGAAGGCATGCAACAAATGCTAAATGCCACAAATAAAATACAAAAAGAATTAGAAAAGGCAATTAGTGGTATGGATGTATCGATTAATGAGATTAATAGTATAATTGATGCACCGACGAAAGAGTTGCAGTCAGATTTAAAAACGATTCATTTAGATTTTGATTTCTCTAATATCGTACCTACAAGTTCACCAGAAGAAAAATTACGTCAACAACAGCGTGATGAAGCAATGTCTAATATACTTGCTTTTATGCCAGTTACAGGTAATTTCGTCTCTCTTGCTGAATTACTTTCAGGTAAAAATTTAAATAGTGATGCTGATTTACAAGCGTCTGATTATGCATTAAATATGCTAGCCGTACTTGGTGGTGGAGAAATTAAAGCTGGTGTAGCTTTTTTAGGCTCGATAAGTAAAGTTACCAAGAGACAGAAATTTACCAACACGAAGATAGATTTATCTTGGTTAGATAAGTTTGGTGATAAATATGCAGCACATGAAGTGACAGGTACTGTTAAAGTGGCTGGGCAAACTAAAGATATTAGTAGAAGGGTTTACCGTATGAAAAATATAGATTGGGATTACGTCGCCCCACCATCCGTTAATAAAAGCGGAAAGTCAAATCTTCAATTAGCTTTAGAAGGCGGGGTACCTTTTACAAAAGATAACCACAAAATTGAGTTACATCATTTAACGCAAAAAGAACCTGGAGCAATGGTTGAAATACCAGCTAATAAACATGATGAATTCACTAAAGCATTACATGGTTTAGTAGAATCAGGAGAAAGCTTTAGAAACGACAAAGAGCTATATAAACAGTATAATAATTTTAGAAATAACTATTGGAAAATGAGAGCAAAAGAACATTTAGAAGGGAAATAAATAGATGAATGACAAGATTATTTCAATCATTTCCACATATGAAAAAGATGGCGATTTTATGGGAGGGGTAAATGAAGATACAATTCGAGAAGCAGCACAAATGCTAAACACTACGTTCCCAAACAGTTATCATTGGTTTTTAAAACTGTATGGTAGCGGGGGACTGGATGGTATGGATATCCATGGTTGTGAGACAACAGCTGCGGATTCTTCAGTTGTTTACCACACCAAGTTATATAGAGAAACATATAACCTTCCTGAACAATACATTGTTTTAAATGATATCGATGGTACTGTGACATGTTTAGATACCAATCAAATGAAAGATGGCGAGTGTCCTGTTGTCTTTTGGAGTCGTTTTTCAAAGGAACTGTATGCCATTACTTATGAAAACTTCAGCGACTATCTATTAGATTCCTTACAAGAATCTGTAGATAATTTGTATGATGAGGATTAATTGATTATAGAATACTAAGAATCATATTTTATGTAATAATATATATTTATAGGTTTCAGATGATTTTACTGTTTTGATTTACAAAGAAAAAGCCGATTATCTCTAAACGTAGAGGGAACGGCTTTTTTCTATGAAAATTTGCTTAGCGTACGAAATTCGCGTTTTGTTGGTGCTACCCCATTATAGGGAGAATACCACATCTCTATAGATTGTGAAATTATTACAAATAAAAAACTAGTGTTAGCTCCTTATAGGGGGGATTAGAAATAATGTGACTATATTCCAAAAAAATTGGTATAATTTAGGTGGAAATATATTTTTAACAAAGGAGATTAATAATGAGAGGTTTAAAGAAAGTATTTTCTTTAATTTTTAATAGTAAAAAGAAAGAAATTAAGAATAACACCCATAAAGAACTAGCCTCAAAAATAATGAACTATTTTATTGAACTAGAACATTTTAACTTTATGAATTGTGATAAAGAATCATTAAGCCTTTTTAATTTTAAAAATTATTTTCATAGAGAACCTACTATTGATTACTATGACTTTATAAGGCCTAATGGTTCACCTCAAAATTATATGCAAATATTTCTACAAAAAAAGAGAGAAAGTGCAAAAGGTAAGTATTTAATGGATGCAAAAGCATCGTTATTCTATTTACCTGTTGCAAAAGAAGAAGTTCTAAGATACTTTTCTAATGAATTTGACAAGAAAAAAAGTTTTACTGATTTTCAAGGATTCCCCAATAGTTTTCTTATTCATATTCAATTAGATCATATGTTTAAGCCATTAAAGGATACAACGATAGAATCCAGTGTAGTAGTCAGTCCTATAATTAAGTATTTTCTCCGACCTGGAAAAAGTTTGAAGGAATTAGAGGTGGATTTAATAAGTACAATAACGTCAGTAATTGAAAGTGGAAATTATAGTAAGGTAAGTAATGATTTAGAGTTTGCTGAGTCTGAAGAACACATAGAATTGGCTAGGGCTATAAAATTTATACATGTTAGATATAAAAACTGGTTAGAACTTTCTCGAAATATTCAAGGCACATTGAAATCATACATAAAACATAGCCACTTCGATAAAGAGGGAGTTTTTCGATTTTCTAGTGATAAGAATTACGAAAAGAATATTCGACTTACATACAAAGAATATGTGGGAGTAAATAGTTTCTATATTGAAGATTTAGAGAAAGTAAAATGTAACATTAAGCATGAAAAGATAGGTAAAGCATTAAAGACATATTTAGCCTTAGATAACTGGGAAACATTAAAAAATTCAGGAGAAAGAGTAGACTTTTTTGATAATAAGAGTGTTAGTGAAATAAAAAGGATTTTACGAAATATCCCAAAAACGCGATGGCCTTCAGGTTTTCCTCTAGGACTTATGCAGCAGGTAGCTTTAAATCTTATAATTGAAAATTCGAAGGAAAAAGAGGGTTTTATTTTTTCTGTAAACGGTCCTCCCGGTACTGGTAAAACTACATTATTAAAAGATGTGTTTGCAAATATTATTTTTGAAAAAATAAAGTTTTTAAAGGAAACACAGGATTTATTTACAAAAATACAATTTTCTGAGGGACAAGAGGATTATTATTATTCTTTTCATTCAAAGCTTAAAGAATACCGTATTTTAGTAACATCAAATAATAATGCTGCTGTTGAAAATATAAGTATGGATTTGCCTAATGATGAGGACTTAATGAAAAACAATTACAAGTTTTTAGGATATAGTAAGGTTGAAAGTCGCTGGGGGAAAATATCAGCCGCAATGGGGAAAACATCAAATATAAAGGGGTATTTTCAAAATATTTCAAATGAGCTTAATGATCTGTGTAATATACATGCTAGTGCTGAATATTCCTTTGATAGTTTAGAAAAACAGATATCAAGTATGATTAAAACCGCGCAAGTAAACGATGACTTTGATGATATAGATGACGAAAAGTGGCAATCATCACAAAAACAATTTGTTAATATTGATGGTGATGATGAAGAAAATCGAATTAATTGTGTTCGAAGTAAGCTATTCAAAACAATGATGGATGAATATTGTACTTTCTTAATTGAAAACCAGGACAAAATAGAAAAAAATTTAACTTTAGCAAGGGCTTATTTTTTAGGTGGGAAAGAAAAAGCGAATCTTAATTCTCAAATTAATGAAAAGCAAAGGGAAGAATTCATTCAAGCAATGTTTGATACCATATTCCTACTTACACCTATAATTTCTTCAACATTTGCGTCTGTTTCAAGATTTTTAAGGGATTTGAAAACGGAAGATATTGGTTGGCTGTTTATTGATGAGGCAGGTCAAGCTACACCACAATCTGCAATTGGAGCCATTTGGCGTGCTAGAAATGTTGTGGTGGGTAGGTGATCCATTACAAATACCTCCGGTTGTAACGTTGAGTCATGATCAACTCAAATTAATAGCAAACGAAAGTGCTGGAATTACGAGTGAAAGCTCATTTTTCCATCATTTAACTAGAAGTGAAGTAAGTGTACAAGAATTTGCTGATCTTAATAACAAATTTGGTGGAACAATGAGTGACTCCAAAAATAACACAAAGTGGTTGGGCTCACCGCTTCGTGTTCATAGACGTTGTGACAGCCCTATGTTTGAGATATGTAATAAAACAACATACCAAGACAAAATGTTACATGCGACTAAGAACAAAGATATGGTACAGGATCCAATGTACATGAGTCAATGGTTGAATATTGGAGGAAGAACTACAGGTTCAGGAAATCATTACATTTCAGAGCAAGGAAAAAAAGCAATTGAGATTGCCAATAAGTTTACACAAAATAATCCAGGGAAAGATTGCTATATTATTTCACCTTTTGTAAGTGTGGTTCAAAAGTTAAAACAGTTAAAAAAAAATTCAGTAGAAAACAAAAAAATAGAAATCGGAACGGTTCATACTTTCCAAGGAAAAGAAGCCCCATTAGTTATTTTAGTTTTAGGAGTAGATGATCAGCGAACAGGCCCCTTAGATTGGGCATCCGGCACTCCAAATCTATTAAACGTTGCAGCAAGCAGAGCAAAAAAGTATTTTGTTGTAATTGGGAATTCAGATACTTGGGGGAAAAAGGAATATTTTGATACAGCTTTTAAATATTTATCGAAAGAAATTGTAAAGATAGAATAAGGGTGTTACCTTATTTTTTCTATCTTGATTTTATTGAAGTTGCTAACTAATTTGGTATAAGAGATATAAAACTAAGAATCTTATAAAATAAAAAAGAGATGTAGAATAATCTACATCTTTTTTGTGTCTTACATACCCAGGAATTTCTGGATAAGTTCGACGATGACAGGAGTCCCCATCAATGGGGCGAAGTCGAAATTGAATTCGAACTCCTTGCCACCTTCCGGAGTCTTCTTAAACTTGAGTTTAAGCAACTGATTTTCACCTCACAATCATGGCTAAGCTTACATCCGTAAGTAGATAACTTACAGCCATTGGATTGCCTCCTTTAAAGTGATTTCAGTATTCCTGCTCTCACAGACTTTTTGAGTCAATATAAATTATCGCATAATAACCATAATTTCACAACGAATATTGTCAAATTGTGAATATATTTTTCTGTGTAAAAATTACACAAAAAACAGCCAATGAAGGCTGTTAATTACTAGGACCTATTACTACTACTTTACCATCATCCCAAATAAGAATTTCTTGGAAAGAGTCAGTGAACCCTTTAGTTTCAGGAGCCCAAGGCGGAAAAAGTACAGATTTTTTTCGTTCCTTCCACTCTTGCATTCTATCGTATGTTTCTCTATCAAGCACGTAATTGTAATGATACAACGGTTTCCCATCGTCCATGCTCTTGCTTAAAAAGAAGAAGTCTTCTCCATACTTTTCTTTAAGCCACTTAGCTGCTTCTTCTTGATTTTCGAAATCAGGATAGCTTTTAAACTCTTTGTAACTAATACGATTATTCATCATACATTCCCCCATTTTTGACGAGTTACTTCTATTCTCAATAATTATTGTATCTTTTAATAAATAATATAAAAAGGAAAAATAAAAACTTATCCACAGATAGGTTTTTGTTTATATTCTTAGTATCCATTTGAATATTTTCCTATATGATCCTCTCATACCTATAATTGTTTCGGTACCCCTTTATATTTACTGGTCAGTTCTTATCAAGTCTGTCACTTTAGGAGATAATTTGCAGTGTTCTTTTACGTCCTGAGTATACATGATAATGTTATCTGTGTGGATCTCGTAATTACTGGATTAAAGGTTATTAAGTTAAGATGTTCATAACTTTCTCATCTAACAATTAAAAGAAGAAGAATACTTCAGAGCGAAAATTATTTGCAACTTTAATAAAAAGTCGTTTTTTTTCGTTTTGGGGGTACTATAAAATATTAGCTTGATAGCGATGGGGTACCTCCGCATCGCTATCAAGCTAATAAAAGTAAATAACCTCGGAACGATAAAAATAAACTTGGTTCCCCAAAAAAACATCACGTTTTCATACTGAAAGCATTATAGAAGTTTAACTTAATGATTATATAGCAGGTACTGATTATTAAAGAAAAAATGCATTAGAAATATAACTTAACTCTATATTTTTATTAGGAACAGCAAAATGTTGCTTTTCTAAGAGAACTTTTTTGAATATAAACTTTATCGTTTTCAATTTTGTATTTGATATCATACTCTTTTAATTTTTCAGTTTCGACAGTATGTATACTATCGCCCCATCTAACGAATTCTTCATTTTGATTATTTTGATAAAAATAATATGCTATTAACAAACTAAAAATTAACAAGCATAAAAGAATAATAATTTTCTTTTTCAAATCTATTCCCCCTAATTGATTTAAATTATAACATTGTTTATTGAACTAAACTTCCTGTTAGCGGAAGTAGGAAAACTGAAATAATAATATTTTGATTCAACTATTTTTATAAACGGTACGACATTATTTCGATTTTACATTAGGGGGTACCAACGTAAAAACACGGTTATTATACGCTGATATTTTTAGAAGTAAAAACCCTAACATAATAAAACAATTATTTACGACTCCTTCTCCTTGCTTTTTTTCGCTTATTTGTTTGACTATATTTTTTTATTTGGGTGCTTTTGCCCCTACTATAATTAGGTAACTTAAATATAAAAACAGAAATCGCAGTAAAAATGCAAAATATAAGCATTGCAATCATCCAAAGATTAATGTCATAGTCATATAGCTTACTAAAATACTTTTTGTCTTGAGTAATATAGCTTACATTACTATCAATGGTTCCGAGGATGTAGGGAATAACACAAACGTAACCAATTATCATAACAAATGTTCCAAGTAGGAAACTGAGTAAATGTTTTATCATGTTTTTTTCTCCTTTAAGTATGCTTTACTATACTATAATTTAGAAGAATGTTGTAATGTACCTCTGGAGTAAAGTTTTTTCAAATTTTCTAGTATATTTATGATTAGTTTTTTTGTTTTTATCTAAACAAAACTAATGGTCTGCTGAGGATTATGAATATAATAAATAAAAAAACACCTAGTTTTTAGGTGCTTTTTTATTGTGAAATTAGGTTCCATTTAGATATTGTTTCTCTGATCGGTATGGAAATAATTTCAAGAGCTCGATTACGCCTGTTTTGGGCTTCCGTTCTAAAATGTTCGCATCGTACAAATGAATCATGTTGTCTCTTGTCATTTGGAGTAAAGCTATGCTCAAGGGTCATTGAATCACCGCTATTAATCCCGTTAAAAGGGAAAGTTTTGCAGTTGTTTTCTTCAAATTGTGCGGCATATGAGTCTGTATAATTATCTTGGCAGAATGTTCTTAGTCTATAAGTAAATCCAAACTGGTCATGACATACTGCATTTTTTGCATTATCAATTATAATTAAACACTCTCTATCAAAACTAGTTCTAATTGTACTTTCATATGGAGTCAATATATCATTTACTTTTGGGCTATATTCTGCTGCTTTTTCCCTACGTATTTGCTTATATTCTGGATTGTTAGTCATATTCGCTTGTATTTCGAGTGCCAATAGAAATACATTAGCAACGCGGACTAAATTAATTAATATACCAAAAGTATTATACTGAAGTAAAATATTAATTAGCTCTAGTGAGCCAGAACGGATTCTATCGACTGTATCTTGATTATTTGTTCTAATTGCAATTGCTAAGTCTTGTTCATAACCAATTACTCTTCCAGCATATTCACGAATAAATGTATTTTCTATATCTTGGCGAATACTTTCTCTTAAATCTGCAATCACTCTTTCAAAAGATGGTTCGGAGCTTCTATTAGCTTCAAAAACTGCAGCTACTGCTATCGCGCCTATTTGACCTCCAACATAACTAGCGAGTGCTTCCGCACCTGCTTGAACGACAGCGTCCCAATTGATTTCACCTGAATTTGGATTTTGACTATCACCTGGCATAAACTTTCCTCCAATGTAAATTAATATAAACTTGATATTAGTTTACATCTACAAATTATTTTTATACGCAAGCTGAGAATAAAAGGTGTTAATTTAGCCAGAAGCTCAAGTGATATTAGTGAAAACAAATAATTGAGATATAAAGTAAGAAAATGATTTCTTTTGTTAAGGATGAGAATGCTCCTATTATAACTTCTAATTATGTGCAACTAACGATTGAAGATATATATTTAAGGAGACTTTAACAGAAGTAAATATTATTTTTAGAGATTTACCTCAATTGAAAAGTGACATAAAATATATGGATTTTATGTTGGGTGAATACAAGCGGAGATTAATAAAACCACCACAGTCGTCCTATTTTGAAATATGGGAGTTTAAAGTACCGAATTCTGATGGGGATTTTTTGTCCATTAAGTATAACGGAGAGTTATTTCACGCTAAATAAACATATGTATAATTCGCTTAATAGCTTCAATAAAAGTATAAGGGGGGGTAAATTAGAAAAGAGCTCAATTTTATAAAATAAAAGTGAGCTCTTTTCTATATAAATATTTATCATTATTCTAAATCGCTTATATAAGATTTTACAGCTTGCAATAAGAATTCTTCCTGTCCCATACCAGCCTGTGTGGCCATTTGCACTACTTTTTGTTTGAATGCATAATCCGCATGAAAAGTTAATGGCTCTACATTACTTTTAAAGTAAACTCCTTCTACATGTGGAAGGATTGTACCTGATTTCATATGAGAATGTAAGTATTTAATCTCTTCTTGAAACTGTAATGGATCAACTTGTAATACGAAAGGTTTAATTTCTAATTTAATAGTATCAGATGAAATACTCAATCGCATATTTGTGACACCTAGCTCTTTATAAAATAAATTTATTAGATTATAAGTAATGGAGTTAAATAGCTGAGGTTTTTTAAATGAAAAAGATAAATACCCTCGTTTTGTAATTACAGCTTGCTTACGGAAAGATTCAAAGGAGTAATCATGTTCTTTATAAGTGGATAGAGGAAAAATTTCTTCGTCCTCTGTAAGAATCTTGCCGTCTGCTCCATTGATTTCTATTACTCTCGCTATTTTTCCGGTATGTTGATGTGTTAATAATTGATACAAATATATATCTTCGTCCTGAATCTTAGCAATGAATGTTTTTCGCTCTTTTGAGGTAGTTTTTTCATAAGTAAGTTGAAAAGTTTCAAGGTCATCTTTATCGATGATATATACTTCTTTTCCGCGCTTTTCAATCTTTGAAGCAGGTAGTTTTCCAGATTTGATATATGTAAAGACAGTAGATGGTGCTACATTCAGAATCTCAGCTGCTTCTTTTGTACTATAACCCTCAATCTCTTCGATATTTTTTAAACGTTCAATATCCTCTAAATAGAAAATCTTACTACCGAATTGCTTCCAGTTATCTTTATATACACATTCTATTAATCCATGTTTTTCTTTCTTTAAAATTGTTTGTACCGTTACTCCTAATAAGTCGGCTGCCTCTTTTGTCGTTACAGTAGGTTTTGTAATGAACAATAAATCTTGTGTCATGAAAGGACACCTCCATAACTATTGTTTACTAGTATTTTAGATATGTATATATCATATCAGAATATGAGATACATTTAAAATGAGAAATAGAATTTATTAAAGTTATTATAAATACTTCTAATTTAATAGAATTTTAAACTTAATTTATATCTTAATGTAATTTTTGATTTATTTTCTTTGTAATAGTTATTTAAAATATAAGGTATTAACTATTAAATTACATCTATTTACTAATAATTTATAAAAAAATATAAGTATAGGATAATGGAGAAGAATGTAGGATTCTTACGTAAAGAATATGAATTATCATTTGTATAATGTATAGAAGTAAAATAAAATGATAGGAAGGGTTAATAAAAAGAATTATATTCATAATCTTTAATAGTAGAGGTGAATTTGAAATATGGATAAACAAAATAAAAAAGAGAACTTACCTATAATAACGAATCAAAGTGAAGATATAGATAGATATGTAGAAAATATAAGAGATATGGTTCCATTCCTGCATGATAGTCGTTATGTAGATAAGTTGGAAGAGAAGATGGAGGTTGCAGAAAAAGAGGTAAAGAGTAAATATACGTATTTAAGTGACCTGGAAGTCATTTATCATTTCGTACATTTACAAAAAGATATGGATGAGAAGAAGAATAGAAAAGAGGATACGAAAAAGAGTTATGTTTCCGAAATCTTATCATTTTGTCAGTGCATGGTGCAGCATGCAGAGGAATTCGAATTGAATGGGAAAGAGGTTCAGCAAAATGACTCATTATTAAAAACATTACAGCCCTGGCATATTCGTAAATATAATGCTTGGTTGAAGCAGGTAGAGAACGGTAGAAATGGGGATACGTACGCAGTCGCAACACTTGCAAAAAAATCCGTACTTATACGTTCTTTTTTAAAACATCTTCATGTATTTGCTTATATTGAAAGACCTCTTCATGAAGAACTGCAGCACGCGAATGTAAATGAACAGGATCGGCCAAATCGGGACCTATCCTATGATGAAGTGATGAAAATTTTAGGGGTTTATAAAGAACAAGGGCATTTAGTAAACTATACAATTTTACTAGCTCTAGCAAGTACCGGTGCAAGAATTCAGGAATTGTGCACTGCGAGAGTGAAAGACTTACATTATGACGGAAAGTATTGGTTAAAAGTCACAGGAAAAGGGGATAAAGTACGCGAACTTTTCATTCCTGAGCATTTATTCCAATGTATTAGCGAAATGAGACGGAGAAGAGGATTCCAAACGATATTAGATCGGGGAGATGAATGTCCTTTATTCGTAAATCAAAGAGGGAATTTTTATAATCCGAAAACTTTATCAAATCAGGTAACAGACATGATAAAAAAGACAAATTTAGATTTCTTAAAGTATCGTGAAAATCCTGTAACGGCACATACATTCCGTCATGCATTTGCAATCATGGCAGTTGAACAAGGAAATGCGGATCTATATCATTTAATGCAAACACTAGGTCACGAAAATATCCAAACAACAAAAATCTATTTAGAGAAACATATGAAAAGAAAGAATAATGTGGGGACTTCATTTGCGGATATGCTGATGTGAAATTTCAATATAAAAACCTTATTTAATTATGTATTTTTTACATAATTAAATAAGGTTTTATTCGCGCGAAAAATAATTTGAAATCATTTTGATTTGGTTTATTGAGTAGTTAAGTTTAGTGACAGCTAGTAAAGTAGGGGTTGCACTTGGAGTAGATACATCAGTATCTACAATTGGTTCTGTCGTTGGAGGGGGCTCATATTTCACTGATTAACAGTTGAACCTATTGTCCTTTTAAAATTAGGTATTCTCTCACCTAATTTCTCTTTGCTACTGCTAATTTTGATATATTGAAAGTAAGAGAGAATTTTTTAAGTAGGTAGACAGGCTCTAGAACTCTAAATAAGAAGTATGGAACATAAAAGTATGAATATTTTTGGGTATGGTAAGGTGAGAAGAATTGGCATATTTATTTTTAGCATTTATGCTTGTAGTTGGCACATATTTCCTAGTTTTCGATAACTTTTATATAACTATATTCATTATATTTCTCATAATGGCAGGGAAGTCACTATATGACAGCAGAAAGAACAAAGAATAATCAGGGATATAGAGACAGTATGTGAGTAAAATACTGAAATATTGATACATTTTAATTATAAAGTAGGTCATTGTCGAAAATGTTAGTACAATGGGCGCGCTTGCTTTTCTATTTTTGATGATTTCTCTTGCGAAGGATCCTAAAGATGTAAGTTTGCTTACAATCCCAGCTTACTTCGGTGGAATGTGGGTCACTAATTTGCTTACTGAAAATGGATTTCAAGGTACCTTTATGTATATGAGTTGGATAGCAGTCTACGTCATATTAATGATTTATCTTATATTCGCTTCGATTCGTTTAGGCATACGTAACATAAAATATATTAAGGAGAAAATAAGAAAGCGTAGAGTTCATGATGGTCGTAGGATAAACGAATATGCCACGTTCTTTCAAGATTCCAGCAACCTCACGATAGCTTAAAGAAAAACGACAATAATAGCCGACAGCTACCAAGATAATGTCTCTCTCGAATTGTTTTCCTTTAAAATATCCCATATGTTATACTCCTCATCTCATTTTTTCTACAGTCTAACTCAGCTCCAAAAACTTTGCAACAGAACCGGTATTTATATAAAGAACGCCATTTAGTGGAGTGTTTTTTCAATAAAAATCAAGCATTTCCGTAGAATCGCAACACGGTATGATAAGCTGACATCTTCTTTGTTAGCCTTTGTATATATCGCTACCATTTTTCGATTAACACAATGAACAACAGTTTTTAGACACAACCTAGACTCATTCGAGAAAATTTGGAAAACGCACGAAAAAGGACGTGTCCACGCACAGTTGATTTGTACGAGGTATTCTGCTGTGTGCTATACGTTCTTACCACAGGCTGCCAATGGTGTAATCTACCTAGTGATTTTCCAAACTGGAAAACAGTTTATTTCTACTATCAGATTTGGCGGAAAGTAGACGAGAATGGCATAAGCCTTCTTGAAAAA
>NZ_QJTG01000049.1:0-15211 GCF_003217275.1 Bacillus sp. 196mf | reverse complement strand
GAGATTTCCCATAGCGTAAGCTAGTAAGATCCCTGAAAGATGATCAGGTTGATAGGTTCGAGGTGGAAGCATGGTGACATGTGGAGCTGACGAATACTAATAGATCGAGGACTTAACCATATAATATGTAGCAAATGTTATCTAGTTTTGAAGGAATATGCCTTCATAGTTTGGTGATGATGGCAGAGAGGTCACACCCGTTCCCATACCGAACACGGAAGTTAAGCTCTCTAGCGCCGATGGTAGTTGGGACCTTGTCCCTGTGAGAGTAGGACGTCGCCAAGCAACTAAAAACACAAGTCTTTTGACTTGTGTTTTTTTTATTTCCCATGAAATAGGTTAGGTTCTGTTAGTAAAAATGATGAAATATAGTAAGGGATTTTTTGAGCAGAAATATTAAGAAATTGATAAATAAATGGATAATCTTCAGAGCCATAGCTTCCAAGTAAGTCATACCACCAATCTGTTTCATACCTAGAAATCATGCTTAAATTATAGAGCAATAAATAATGAACGAGGAGTTCAGGTAATACTGGTTTAGGATTTCTAGGATCAGTTGTAAGTGGTAAATAATAAGTATTAGTAAGATATTCATAGTATAAAGGAGTACTGTACATAGGATTCCATGATTGAATTGGCGCCGTAAAAAGTAAATTCGATTCATTAGTTTTCTCAGGTACATGTTGCATTGATAAATGCTTACAAGATGTTTCAATGTAGCGAGAAAATCTCTCTTTAGTCATATGTAATCGATCTAGTAGGTTGACTGAAAAGGAGAGCTCATTTTTAATTGTTGAATCAATTTTATATAAAGTTGATCCTTTTTGACTATAGCGGAACAAATTTTGTAATTCTGGAATATTTCCCATTAATTCTAACATGTTAAATTTTTCTGCTTCTAAGTGTTTCATGTGAAACAGTTGTTCTGCAACATGAGTAAACAATCCGTTTTTTTGTACCTTCACCTCATCTTCTAAAAATTGATACCCTTGTTTTTTTCGTTTGCGAGTTGTAACGCCATGAGCTAAAACAGTAGTGGATTCAGGATAGTTAGGATCAATGGTTAGTAGACATGCTTTAAAAAGTTGGCTAATTCCATAAAATAACAACATTGGTTGAATGGAAAATGGAGCTGTCTTATATAATTCATAATAATTTTTCCCGTGTTCTAAGTAATAAATAAAGGGATAACAATTTTCAAAACTTTTTTTTTCGGCATCCTGAATAGAGGATTTTTCATAACAACGGGCAAGATAACGTTGTACGTTTTGAGATGAAAAAAAGAAACTTAACTGCTGCCAAGTGCAAGATGTTTGATGCATATATTACGCTCCTTTTATTGTCTAAAAATTCTAACATATATATACGTCCTTGACAGTATTTTAACCAATTGATAAGCTACTAATAATAATTTCTGGTATCATAGGGGGAACAATTATGTGGGAATCTAAATTTGTTAAAGAAGGTTTGACTTTTGATGATGTATTACTTGTACCAGCTAGGTCAGATATATTACCAAGAGAAGTAAGTGTTAAAACAGTTTTATCTGAAAGCTTACAGCTAAACATCCCGTTAATTAGTGCAGGAATGGATACAGTAACAGAAGCTGACATGGCTATTGCAATGGCTCGCCAAGGTGGTTTAGGAATTATTCATAAGAATATGTCTATTGAGCAACAAGCAGAGCAAGTTGATAAAGTAAAGCGCTCTGAAAGCGGCGTTATTTCAGATCCTTTCTTCTTAACTCCAGAACATCAAGTATATGATGCAGAACATCTTATGGGAAAATATCGTATCTCAGGTGTACCGGTTGTAAATAATTTAGATGAGCGAAAATTAGTTGGTATTATTACAAACCGTGATATGCGCTTCATCCAAGACTACTCAATCAAAATTTCTGACGTAATGACAAAAGAACAATTAATTACAGCTCCAGTTGGTACTACACTGGAAGAAGCTGAAAAGATCCTACAAAAGTATAAAATTGAAAAACTCCCTCTTGTTGATAATAACGGTGTATTACAAGGGCTGATTACAATAAAAGATATTGAAAAAGTAATTGAATTCCCAAACTCTGCTAAAGATAAGCAAGGACGCTTATTAGTTGGAGCGGCAGTTGGTGTAACAGCTGATGCTATGCTTCGTATCGATGCATTAGTAAAAGCTAGTGTAGATGCAATTGTACTTGATACAGCTCATGGGCATTCTAAAGGCGTTATTGATAAGGTAAAGGAAGTTCGTGCTAAATATCCATCATTAAATATTATCGCTGGAAATGTTGCTACAGCTGAAGCAACGAAAGCATTAATTGAAGCTGGTGCAAACGTAGTTAAAGTTGGTATTGGACCAGGTTCTATTTGTACAACACGTGTTGTAGCTGGTGTTGGTGTACCACAATTAACAGCAGTTTATGATTGTGCAACCGAAGCTCGTAAACACGGTATTCCAGTTATTGCTGATGGCGGTGTTAAGTACTCTGGTGATATGGTTAAAGCTTTAGCAGCAGGAGCACATGTTGTTATGCTAGGTAGTATGTTTGCTGGTGTTGCCGAAAGTCCTGGAGAAACTGAAATTTACCAAGGTCGTCAATTTAAAGTGTATCGTGGTATGGGTTCTGTCGGTGCGATGGAAAAAGGAAGTAAAGATCGTTACTTCCAAGAAGGAAATAAAAAACTTGTTCCAGAAGGTATTGAAGGACGAGTACCATATAAAGGACCTTTAGCAGATACAGTTCACCAATTAGTTGGTGGCTTACGTGCAGGTATGGGATATTGCGGAGCACAGGATTTAGAATTCTTACGCGAAAATGCACAATTCATTCGTATGTCAGGTGCAGGCTTACGTGAAAGTCATCCTCATCACGTACAAATTACAAAAGAGGCTCCAAACTACTCATTATAATGTCTTATATACAAATAGACAGAGATTTGATATCTCTGTCTATTTTTTTTTGATTATGTTAGAATAACGGTTATGTGAGTACATAGATATTGGGGGTAGCAAAAGTGAAAGGTATGTTTTGCAAAAGATTCATTGCTTTGGTAACAGTGCTTACACTAGCTTGTAGCATTTTTATTCCATATAGCAATGCATCAGCTGAAACAGGAGCCGCTTTAAACATTGAAGCAGGCGCGGCAATTTTAGTAGAAGCGAATTCTGGGAAAATTTTATATCAAAAGAATGCAGATGAATTATTATCCATTGCTAGTATGACAAAGATGATGAGTGAATATTTAGTTCACGAAGCAGTGGATAAAGGAAAACTTAAGTGGGACCAGAAAATTAAGGTTTCTGAATATGCATATAAGGTTTCACAAGATGCTTCATTATCAAATGTTGCATTAGAAAATGGTGGCTCTTATACAGTAAAAGAGTTATATGAGGCAATGGCAATCTTTTCTGCAAATGGTGCAACAATTGCATTAGCAGAAGCAATTGCAGGTAAAGAAGTAGATTTCGTAAAAATGATGAATGATAAATCGAAAGAACTAGGGTTGAAAAATTATAAATTTGTCAATTCTACAGGTTTAACGAATAAAGATTTAAAGGGAATGCACCCTGAAGGAACAACAGCAGATGAAGAAAATAAAATGTCTGCAAAGGATGTTGCAACTTTAGCACAACATTTAATTAAAGATTATCCAAAAGTGTTAGATACAGCAAAAATTCCTAAAAAAGAATTCCGTCCAGAAAAAGAGAAGTTTGCAATGTCAAACTGGAACTGGATGTTAAAGGGCTTAGTTAAAGAATATGATGGCGTAGATGGTCTGAAAACAGGCTCAACTCCAGAAGCAGGAGATTGCTTCACTGGTACGGTTGAAAGAAACGGTATGCGTTTTATTTCTGTAGTTATTAAAACAAGTTCTCATACAGCACGTTTTGATGAAACAAAGAAGCTATATGATTATGGATTTGCTAACTTTGAAGTGAAACAAATGTATAAAAAAGGTTCTTCAGTAAAAGGACAAGAAACAGTAAGAGTAGAAAATGCGAAAGATAAAGATGTAGCAGTTCAAACGAAACAAGCTATTTCACTTCCAGTGCCAAAAGGAAGTAAAGATGTTTATAAAACAGAATTAAAAGAATCAAGTAAGGGACAAGAAGCACCTATTAAAAAGGGAGTTGCGCTTGGTCAAATGGTAATTACGCCAAAAGATACAAACGACTCTGGATTTTTAACTGGTAAGTCGTTGCAAGTGGATCTTGTAACAACATCTGAAGTAGAAGAAGCAAACTGGTTTACTCGTGCTATGCGCGGAATTGGTTCATTCTTTAGTGGTATGTGGAATAGTGCTGTTGATACAGTAAAAGGTTGGTTTTAGAAGCTCCTCATGGTAGGGGCTTTTTTTTTATTCCTATTTTTCATACCGACTTTATGAAAAAGTAGTAGACAAGCATCTGATAGTTAGTGGTAGAATGTAAGAGTATTCTTAATTTTCGCCTTTAACGGGGGAAAGCAATTCACCTAGGGGGGTTTTTGTACATGACAAATGTAACAGGGACAGAGCGTGTAAAACGTGGAATGGCAGAAATGCAAAAAGGCGGCGTTATTATGGACGTAATAAACGCTGAACAAGCAAAAATTGCAGAAGAGGCAGGCGCAGTTGCCGTTATGGCATTAGAGCGTGTACCAGCAGACATTCGTGCAGCAGGTGGCGTTTCTCGTATGGCAGACCCAACAATCGTTGAAGAAGTTATGGGTGCAGTGTCAATTCCGGTTATGGCAAAATGCCGTATCGGTCACCTTGTAGAAGCACGTGTATTAGAATCATTAGGGGTAGACTATATCGATGAGAGTGAAGTATTAACTCCTGCTGATGAAGTATACCATTTAAATAAACGTGATTACACAGTTCCATTTGTATGTGGTTGCCGTGATATCGGAGAAGCTGCACGTCGTATTGCAGAAGGTGCATCTATGCTTCGTACAAAAGGTGAACCAGGAACAGGAAACATTGTAGAGGCAGTGCGTCATATGCGCCAAGTCAATGCAGAAATCCGTCAAGTTGCGAGTCTACGTGAAGATGAGTTAATGACATATGCAAAAAATACTGGTGCTCCTTACGAAGTATTACTTGAAATTAAACGTCTTGGTCGCTTACCAGTTGTAAACTTTGCGGCAGGTGGTATAGCAACGCCAGCAGATGCTGCATTAATGATGCAACTTGGTGCTGATGGGGTATTTGTTGGATCTGGTATCTTCAAATCAGAAAACCCAGAGAGATTTGCACGTGCAATTGTTGAAGCAACGACTCATTATGAAGATTACGAACTAATTGCAAGTCTTTCTAAAGGATTAGGTAATGCAATGAAGGGTATCGAAATTTCAACGTTATTACCAGAACAACGCATGCAAGAGCGTGGATGGTAATTAAAGGAGAACTTTAAAATGGTGAAAATCGGTGTACTAGGTCTTCAAGGTGCAGTTCGTGAACATGTAAAATTAGTTGAAGCAAGTGGTGCAGAAGCTGTTGTTGTAAAGCGTATAGAGCAACTTGAAGAGATTGATGGTCTTATTTTACCAGGCGGTGAAAGTACAACAATGCGCCGCCTTATTGATAAGTATGCTTTCATGGAACCACTTCGCACATTTGCAAAGTCTGGTAAACCAATGTTTGGTACATGTGCAGGGATGATTCTTCTTGCGAAAACACTTATTGGCTATGAAGAAGCACATATTGGTGCTATGGATATTACAGTTGAGCGCAATGCGTTCGGACGCCAAAAGGATAGTTTTGAAGCTGCGCTTTCAATTGAAGGCGTGGGTGAAGACTTCGTTGGTGTATTTATCCGTGCGCCGTATGTTGTAGAAGTAGCTGATAATGTTGAAGTGCTTTCTAAGCATGGTGACCGAATGGTAGCGGTAAGACAAGATCAGTTTTTAGCTGCTTCATTCCATCCAGAATTAACAGATGATCATCGTGTAACAGCATACTTTGTTGAAATGGTAAAAGAAGCGAAAATGAAAAAAGTTTTATAAGTAACTTGCAACTTGTATAAGATTATAGTAAATTGATGGTAACAATTTTATAAAATAAGCGTGTTGATAGGAAATAGTAACAAATGTTGTTTCTTATAGAGAGTCGATGGTTGGTGGAAATCGATAGAAACAGTTTGTGAATCCATCCTGGAATGGAATGTGGAACATCTTTTGGATTAAGTAAGCATTCCCGGTGAAGAGCCGTTATTTCTACTTGAGAGGAAAGCGGTAATGCTTTCAACTAGGGTGGCAACGCGGGTTAACTCCCGTCCCTTTATATAGGGACGGGAGTTTTTTGTGTTTTATAAAATAAAAGGAGGAGTATATAATGCTTGATATTAAATTTTTACGTACAAACTTTGAAGAAGTAAAAGCGAAATTACAGCATAGAGGTGAAGATCTAACTGATTTCGGACGTTTTGAAGAACTTGATACGAGAAGAAGAGAACTACTTGTTCAGACAGAAGAATTAAAAAGTAAACGTAATGAAGTGTCTCAACAAATCTCTGTATTAAAGCGCGAAAAGAAAGATGCAGAAGCTCTAATTTTAGAAATGCGTGAGGTTGGAGAAAAAGTAAAGGATTTTGATAACGAACTTCGCACAGTTGAAGAAGACTTAGAAAGATTAATGTTATCTATTCCAAATATCCCTCATGAGTCTGCTCCAGTCGGTGAAACAGAGGATGATAATGTAGTAGCGCGTACTTGGGGAGAAGTAAAAGAATTTACTTTTGAACCAAAACCACATTGGGATCTTGCTACTGATTTAGGAATTTTAGATTTTGAACGCGCTGGGAAAGTAACAGGAAGCCGCTTCGTATTTTACAAAGGTGCTGGTGCAAGATTAGAGCGTGCTTTAATTAGCTTTATGCTTGATCTTCATACTGATGAGCATGGATATGAAGAAGTATTACCTCCATATATGGTAAACCGTGCAAGTATGACAGGAACAGGACAACTTCCAAAGTTTGAAGAAGATGCATTCCGTATTGAAAGTGAAGATTATTTCTTAATTCCAACAGCTGAAGTACCTGTAACGAATATGCATCGTGATGAGATTTTAAATAAAGAGCAATTGCCTATAAGATATGCTGCATTTAGCTCTTGCTTCCGCTCTGAAGCAGGTTCAGCTGGTCGCGATACACGCGGTTTAATTCGCCAGCATCAGTTCAATAAAGTAGAGCTTGTGAAGTTCGTAAAACCAGAAGATTCTTATGAAGAGTTAGAAAAATTAACAAATGATGCAGAACGCGTGTTACAATTATTAGAGTTGCCATATCGCGTTATGAGCATGTGCACAGGCGATTTAGGATTTACAGCAGCGAAGAAATACGATATTGAAGTATGGATTCCAAGCTATGGCACATATCGTGAAATTTCTTCTTGTAGTAATTTTGAAGCTTTCCAAGCGAGACGTGCAAATATCCGTTTCCGCCGTGAGCCAAATGGAAAACCAGAACATGTCCATACATTAAATGGATCTGGTCTTGCAATTGGACGTACGGTTGCAGCTATTTTAGAGAACTACCAACAAGAAGATGGTACAATTATAATTCCAGAAGTTCTTCGCCCTTATATGGGAGGAAAAACAGTTATTAAGTAAATTTAAACATTCATCGGTATGAGTGATTGGTAATTATGAGCGTTGTCAGTACTGTAATGTAGGAAGGGGAAAGTAAAATTTTCCTTTCCTCATAATTTATTTTAGTAGGGTTGACTAACTGTTTTTCTTTTGATATTATATTTGATGTCAATATGGAGGTATACCCAAGTCTGGCTGAAGGGATCGGTCTTGAAAACCGACAGGCGGCGAGAGTCGCGCGGGGGTTCGAATCCCTCTACCTCCTCCAGATATAATTGACAACAGCGCATATAAGTGGAGATTGGAGAACTCGTTACCAACACGTAACGAGTTTTTATTTTAAAACCAATCATAAAGTATGGTGTAAGGTAATTTTGTCCTTATTACACACTCATATTCCGATGATTATCTTCATAGATATGAAAGGAGTCAACATGGATCTTATTATACAAACGTTTCCTTTAGATGGAAAAACTTTATATTATGTACAATGTCCTGTCTGTAAGAACAATAGAATTTTAAACAGTGGTGCAAACGTATCACGCATTATTAGTGATGATACATTCCGTAAACTTTGTGGTTGTACTTGTGATGTAAAACCAGCTACGAATAAAGTAGAGGTGCCAAAACAAGTTAAAAAAGCAGCTGTAAAGAAAGAAGCGGCTCCAAAACGTACAGGTAAAGTATTAACGGTAGTAATTAATGGGAAAGAAATGACTGTTAAAGAGATTGCTGAAGCATACGATATTAGTACAAGTACTGTTCGTCAGCGTATTAACGCAGGAAAACCTGAGAGTGAAATTATTGCTCCAACAAAGAAGAAGTAATTTAATTGGAAAACCCGTGCATATGCACGGGTTTTTTATTTTACAAGTTTACGTGTTTGTTTTAAAAAATGGCCAATTTTTTTAATGATTGGTTCGATTGAATCCCCATCTTTTAAAATATCGTACTCATTAATATTTAAGCGTAATACAGGGCATGAATTAAAGTTGTTAATCCAGTTTTCATAACGTCCATGCATTTCTTTCCAGTACTCAATTGGCGTTTGCTGTTCCATTGGGCGTCCGCGTTCTTGAATACGATCGACAATATCATCGAAAGAACCTTCTAAGTAAATTAATAAGTCTGGATGAGGGAAGTAAGGAGTCATGACCATAGCGTCAAATAACCCTTTGTATGTTTCGTAATCAGTTTCCGTCATCGTACCTTTTTCATGATGCATCTTTGCGAAAATTCCAGTGTCTTCGTAAATAGAACGATCTTGAACAAAACCGCCACCGTATTCAAAAATTCTTTTTTGTTCCTTAAATCGTTCTGCTAAAAAGTACACTTGTAGGTGGAAGCTCCAGCGAGTGAAGTCCGCATAGAACTTGTCCAAGTATGGATTGGAATCTACTTTTTCAAATGATGTGCGATAACCTAAAGCATTAGCTAATGCAGTTGTCATAGTTGATTTACCCACACCTACCGTTCCGGCGATAGTGATTACTGCGTCATTGGGTATATCATATTTTTGCCTTAAATTCATTATTATTTCGACTCCTTTAAGAGAGTATTTTGAAGGGCAGATAGGATGACGTTTAAATCATCAGGATTTTTTACAAAATCCATATCGTCTCCATTAAATTTCAATACTGGTATTTCCGGATGATCTTTTTTAAAAGCATCCATTGCTGTTTCATAATCTTTTGTGAGCTGTAGTAAGTAATTTGGATCCATGTTTTTTTCAAATTCTCTTCCGCGCATGGCGATTCGTTTTTGCAATGTTTCTAGGCTAGCTGTTAAATAAACAATAACGTTTGGCACAGGCATATCTTGTGTAAGGATACGATAAATTTGCATGTACTTGTCATATTGAGAGTCTTTTAATGTGCGGGATGCAAAAATTAAATTTTTAAAGATATGGTAATCCGCTACTACTGGTTTCCTTTGATTCAAATACTTTATGTTAATATCTTCTAATTGTTTGTATCTATTACAAAGAAAGAACATCTCTGTTTGAAAACTCCATTCGTCGATGTCTTCATAGAACTTTCCTAAAAAGGGATTTTCATCAACAATCTCTTTTAGTAAGTGGAGTTGCATGTGAGTTGAAATTTCCTTCGCAAGTGAAGTTTTTCCAACACCAATTGGTCCTTCAACCGTGATAAATGGTACTCCGGTCACGCTGTTTCCTCCTTTCAATCAGTGATTTACCGTGACTACTAAAAACACAAAACAGAATTATTGTAGCACAAGAGGGAAGCGAGCGGGTTAATTTGATATAAAAAGTTAGAAAATAGATATATGTATTAATTAAATTTTATTTTGGATGACGATGTTATATTTGCTTTCAATGTAGTTTCCATTATTTTTAAAGCATGTATATTATCTTGGTCGTTGTTAGAGGCGATACAATCCTGTGGTACATACAATGTATAATTTCTCATATGGGCATCATTAGCTGTAAATAGGATACATATATTTCCGGCAACTCCTGTTAATATTAGATTTTCTATTTTTAAATAACCTAGTAATGAATTTAAAGGTGTTTCATAAAAAGCGGAATAATGTGGTTTAATAAAAATGTAATCATCAGAATTTGGAGCAATTTTATGGATTATATTTTCGCTATATTTATTTGTGCAATGAGTAATAAGTTGGTCGATATCAGATCTCCAAAGTTGATAATGGTCATTAACGTAAATTATAGGATAGCCGAAGGATTTCATTTTTTTCTTTAATTGTAAAATAGGGTTTGTGATAGTCTCACATTTTTGAGCTAGAATGGGTCCGTGGGAAAATTGAAAGTCATTAATCATATCGATAATGAGCAAGGCGGTATTTTTCATATGTAATCCCCTCTCTTTTTTCTTTTAGGGTGGATTGAATATATAAAAGTTATCCCCTGTGTAGTAAATGGAAATAAGTGTACTTTATTTGTAATGAAAGGACTATGTTATGGAACAAGATCAAGATATTTATTTTATGCAATTAGCGATAGAAGAAGCCAAAAAGGCAGAGGAAATACAGGAAGTGCCAATTGGAGCAGTTATAGTGTTAGATGGTGAGGTAATTAGTGTTGCCCATAATTTAAGGGAAACTGAGCAAAGATCAATAGCTCATGCTGAGTTGCTAGCGATAGATGAGGCGTGTAAAAAATTAGGGACATGGCGTTTAGAAGATGCAACATTGTATGTAACATTAGAACCTTGTCCAATGTGTGCGGGTGGAATTGTTTTATCACGAGTGAAGCGAGTTGTATATGGTGCAAGTGATCCGAAGGGCGGGTGTGCAGGGACATTAATGAATCTTTTAACAGATGAACGCTTCAATCATCAATGTGAAGTAGTATCTGGTGTATTAGAGGAAGAATGCGGTACGTTGTTAACAAACTTTTTTAGAGAGCTTCGTAAAAAAAGAAAAGCGATAAAAAAATTAGAGAAAAATACTGGGAACTAACGTATTTGCATTTTATAAAGAAACAAGTTATACTGATAATGCCTTTAATGAAGGCAACCGAATATTGGTTTTAACTTTGCCGTGCTAAGCGGGGAGGTAGCGGTGCCCTATACTCGCAATCCGCTCTAGCGAGGCCGAATCCCCTCTCGAGGTTATGTTGCTGTAAGGTCTGCCTTAAGTAAGTGGTGTTGACGTTTGGGTCCTGCGCAACGGGACCCCGTGAACCTTGTCAGGTCCGGAAGGAAGCAGCAATAAGCGGGTCTTCTCGTGTGCCGCAGGAGTGCCTGAACCGAGCTAACTGCTTGAGTAACGCTTATGGTACGTAATCGACGGAGGGTGCACGGCAGTTATATATGTATACAAAACTCACCTTAATACAAAGGTGAGTTTTTTGTATAGAAAATAACTTTTGGAATCTATAAACAGAATGGGTTATAATAAATGAGATAATAACCTTTGAGGGAGGCCGTATTTTCGTGTCATACCAAGCGTTATACCGAACATGGAGACCGCAAAAGTTCGAAGATGTAGTCGGTCAAAAGCACGTGACAAAAACGTTGCAAAATGCCCTTCTTCAAGAGAAAGTTTCACATGCTTATTTATTTTCTGGTCCTAGGGGAACAGGAAAAACGACAATTGCAAAAGTATTTGCAAAAGCAATTAACTGTGAACATGCTCCGGTAGCTGAACCTTGTAATGAATGTCCTTCTTGTTTAGGAATTACACAAGGATCCATTTCAGATGTATTAGAAATTGATGCGGCTTCAAATAACGGTGTAGATGAAATTCGAGATATTAGAGATAAAGTAAAATATGCTCCAAGTGCTGTAGAATATAAAGTATACATTATTGATGAAGTTCACATGCTTTCTATGGGTGCATTCAATGCGCTTTTAAAAACCTTAGAAGAGCCGCCAGGACATGTTATCTTTATTTTGGCGACAACAGAACCTCATAAGATCCCGCCTACAATTATTTCGCGTTGTCAGCGTTTTGAATTCCGAAAAATATCAGTGAATGATATTGTTGAGAGATTATCAACGGTTGTGACAAACGAAGGTACGCAAGTGGAAGATGAAGCATTACAAATTGTTGCCCGTGCTGCTGAAGGTGGTATGCGTGACGCGCTTAGTCTTATTGATCAGGCTATATCTTATAGTGATGAGATTGTTACGACAGAAGATGTATTGGCCGTAACAGGATCTGTTTCTCAGCAATACTTAGGCAATTTAGTAGAATGCATACGTGAAAATGATGTATCAAGAGCATTACAGATCATAGATGAAATGATGAGTAAAGGGAAGGATCCAGTTCGTTTTATGGAGGATTTCATTTACTATTATCGTGATATGCTTTTATATCAAACTTCACCACAACTAGAACATATGTTGGAACGAGTAATTGTAGATGATCAATTCCGTAAGTTGAGTGAAGAAATGCAACCGGAAGTGATCTATGAGATTATTCATACCCTTAGTAAGGGACAACAGGAAATGAAGTGGACAAATCATCCGCGTATTTTCTTAGAAGTTGTTATGGTGCAATTGTGTCAACAGTTTATGATGCAAGCAAACGGTACTGATCGTTTGCAAGCAATTATGAACAGGATGCAGCAATTGGAGAAAGAGTTAGAGCAAGTCAAAAAGAACGGTGTGCCAGCTGGTGTACAACAGGAAGTAAGAGAGACACGTGCAACACCAAAACCCGTACGAACAGGAAGTATGAAGATTCCTGTCGGGCGTGTAAATGAAGTATTAAAACAAGCGAAGCGTCAAGATTTAGAACAATTAAAAGCTGTATGGGGTGAGTTGTTAGGAAGACTCAAATCATATAACAAAGTAGCGTTTGCTGTTCTACTAGAAAATAGCGAACCAGTGGCAGCTTCAGATGACACTTACGTTTTAGCATTTCAATATGAGATTCACTGTAAGATGGCGAGCGAAAATCGAGAAGCTATGGATACAGTAGAACAAGCTTTATTTGAATTGCTAAGTAAAAGGTTAAATATGATTGCCATTCCAAAAAGTGAATGGGGTAAAATCCGTGAAGACTTTTTACAACGTGAAGGTGGAGAGTCTGAAGAAAGCCCGGAGAAAAAGGAAGACCCTCTTATAGAAGAGGCAGTGAAATTAGTAGGACAAGAACTCATTGAAATAAAAGAGTAATAATAATTAGGAGGAATTAATTATGATGCGTGGCGGAATGGGAAATATGAATAACATGATGAAACAAATGCAAAAGATGCAAAAAGACATGGCGAAAGCACAAGAAGAGCTTGGTGAAAAAACAGTTGAAGGTACAGCTGGCGGCGGAATGATTACAGTTATTGCAAATGGTCACAAGCAAATTCTTGAAGTGAAGATTAAAGAAGAGGTTGTAGATCCAGAGGATATCGAAATGTTACAAGACTTAGTGTTAGCTGCAACAAATGATGCACTTAAAAAGGCTGATGAGCTATCAAACTCTACGATGGGTAAATTTACAAAAGGCTTAAACTTACCAGGTGGAATGTTCTAGGAGGATATTGATACATGCATTATCCAGAACCAATATCAAAACTAATCGATAGTTTTATGAAGTTGCCAGGTATCGGACCGAAAACAGCGGTTCGATTGGCATTTTTCGTATTAGATATGAAAGAAGATGATGTGTTAGGTTTTGCGAAAGCACTTGTAAATGCGAAGCGAGATTTAGCGTATTGTTCTGTATGTGGACATATTACTGATCGTGATCCTTGTTATATTTGTAATGATTCGCATCGAGATCAATCAGTTGTTTGTGTCGTGCAAGAACCGAAAGATGTAATCGCGATGGAAAAAATGAAAGAGTATCAAGGTGTATATCATGTGTTACGTGGTGCGATTTCTCCTATGGAGGGAATTGGACCGGAAGACATTAATATCCCGCAACTCTTAAAGCGACTACATGATGAAACGGTACAAGAAGTAATATTAGCAACAAACCCTAATATTGAAGGGGAAGCTACAGCGATGTATATCTCCCGCCTCTTAAAACCTACAGGCATTAAAGTAACTCGTATTGCACATGGTCTGCCAGTTGGTGGAGATTTAGAATATGCAGATGAAGTGACACTATCGAAAGCATTAGAAGGTCGCAGAGAAGTATAAGAGGAGAAACAAAAATGTTCTTTCAAAAAAAGGGTAAATTGCGTAAAGAGTATGATGATAAGTTAATTGTACTTTTGGAAAAAGTGAAGAATGAGTGGTTACGTCAGAAGAGAATGGTCGAACAAAGTGTAGAACCATCTCAAGATGTCATTTGTTCTTTGAAAATAGCAGAGGCGAAATATTTCTTCTTGTTGAAAGAAGCAAAGCGTCGTCCTGTAAAAATGGAACAATGGTAAAGGGTTCTGCTTTCTGAGCAGGCCTTTTTATTTTATTTGTTAAATGCTGAGGTGTTGTTTTATTAGGTTTATATGAAAGAGATGCCGTTTATGATAACTGTTCTTTTTTATTGTCTTGTCCCATACAAATAGATGTATAGGTCATTCATAAGGAGGAAAAAATGAATTCTACAATTATTATTGTTGGCATTCTTACTTTAGTGTTTATTTTTCTTGTTTTTGGTGTTGCCTCTAAGCCATTACGTTTTATAGGAAAGGTGATTTTTCATGTTACTCTAGGCATAGCATTGCTTTTTATCGTAAATGTTGTAGGGACATATTTTGATTTTCATATCCCAATTAACATGGGTACAACGGCAATAACGAGTTTATTAGGCCTACCAGGTGTGGCGGCATTAGTGATTATTAAGCTTTATATCATGCCAAGATAAAATTATTTTGGCATTTTTTTTAAAAGTGTTGACTATTAAATGATTAATATGGTAAATTAATAAGCGTCGTCAGGAACGAAAGAAAAAAGTTGTTGACAGATTTAATGAGAAATGTTAAATTATAAAAGTCGCTGAAACGCGATATTGAACTTTGAAAACTAAACGAAACAAACAACGTGAAACGTCAATTTTTATTTTTAGATGCTAGACAAACTAACTTTATTGGAGAGTTTGATCCTGGCTCAGGATGAACGCTGGCGGCGTGCCTAATACATGCAAGTCGAGCGAATGGATTGAGAGCTTGCTCTCAAGAAGTTAGCGGCGGACGGGTGAGTAACACGTGGGTAACCTGCCCATAAGACTGGGATAACTCCGGGAAACCGGGGCTAATACCGGATAACATTTTGAAC